>URDV01000092.1 GCA_900546605.1 uncultured Prevotella sp. | reverse complement strand
CTATGCTCAAGTGCCATTGAGTACTATGCTCAAGTGCCATTGAGTACTATACTCATGTGCCATTGAATACTATGTTCTCTATTGAATAGAATGATGTCTATTGGTTAGAATATGGGTATATGAGATAATTTTTTTGCTGATACAAGACATTCCATAGCTCCCAAAAAATGATGTCGCTATATAAAATAGACGCATTTTTTATAAACTATATAACTTTAATTTGTATTATTTATATAAATCTATACCATTTACCCCCTGCATTCTCTTCTTTACACCCCAACAGCCCCTCCTTTACTCCCATTATTTTACTATCAAATTACGTCATTACGTCTATTTAATAAGTCAATATTTCCGAAAAGCGGTATTTAAATTTATTGCTGTGCGCTAAAAGTTTTCGACCGAAAAATTTAGGGTTGGATTCCTCGCTTGGAATACAGCCCGTTTATGAAGCCCGTAAACTGGCACATCTTGGCATAAACATGATGCCAAGACGCAGCACATTGTTTGATGCCAATGCCCGTAGACCAGAAGCTATATTTGAACTTTCCTTGAAGAACCAGAAAAAAACGGGGCTAAGATGCCTGAAGAAGCAAGGAAAGGTCCTCTTGAACCCACCTTATTTTAACTAAAGGGGGCTTACGATTTCCCAAAATCATCCGCAATGCCTGTTTATGGGCATTGCGATAGGATTGCTATGCTATTTTGAGTTTTAGCGAACAGCAATATTTTTTTATGGACGTCATCCATATATATAGAACTACATAGTTACACTCGTTAAAGCAGCGTACTAATGGTTTGTAAAATCAAAAAAAAGTCCGCTTTAACCAACTATTATACTTATTAGTGTCCGCTACCGATAAAGAGACACAACATGCCTAACAGCACAAAGAACAAATCTACGGCCTTGGCACGAAGGTTCTTTTCATGAAACATCATGGCACCAAACAAGAAAGAAACAATAACACTTCCACGACGCACCATTGACACAACCGATATCATAGCACCTGGACATGACAAAGCATAAAAATAAGCCATATCAGCTGCTGTTAGGAATACGGATATTAACAATATACTCCAACGCCACTTAAAAGGAGTGGAACGCTTACGTGTAGGATACCAAATGAACAACATCACACCCGTCATCATAATAGCTTGGTAAAGGTTGTACCATCCTTGCACAAAGTATCGGTCAAGTCCTGCCCCACCATTTGTGATAGGTGCCATTAAATATTTGTCATACAAACCACTTGCAGCACCCGTTAGAGCGGCAAATACAAGCAGAAGTATCCAACGATTGTGTGAAAAACGTATGCCCTCGCGCTTGCCACTACGACTAAGCATCATAAACGAGAATAAGGCCAGCAACACACCAGCCCATTGCCAACTATTCAGTTGCTCCCCATATATGAGCAAGGCTCCTACCAAGGTCATCACTGGACGCGTAGCGTTAATTGGCCCCACTATGGTTAGTGGCAAATGCTTCATGGCAAAATAGCCACATACCCATGACGATAGAACTATTATGGCTTTAAATAATACCAACACATGCGCATGTACACCTGCTGAAGGTATCACATCACACCACCCTACACTTGATGCCACTATGAATGGCACAAAAAAAGCAGCACACACCAAGGTGTTAATCATTAATACGGGCAATACTGCATTACTGGCCAATGACTTCTTTTTAAATACGTCATAAAAGCCCAACAAACATGCTGATAGAAAAGCTAAAATTACCCACATACCTCTTCAATAAATATATCGGGTTCATAACGAATGTCTACAAGTGATAAGGCATTACCTGGCATAGAGTCTCCTGCAGCACAACGATTCTTTTTTGCTACTACACTTTTAAAGTCATCTATCGACAAGCGTCCACGACCCACCTCAATGAGTGTACCCACCACGGCACGAACCATATTGCGTAAAAAACGATCAGCTGTTATTTCAAACTGCCACACATCATTTTCCATCTCAATCCATTCGGCCTTCATCACATGGCAAATGTTTGTTTTTGTGTCGGTATGCAATTTTGAGAAACTTGTAAAATCCTCCACTTGCAACAAATAACGAGCCGCCTCATTCATACGTTCAAAATTAAGCGGAAAAGTGATGCGTGTGGCATACTGTCGTTGAAAAGGATTCTTTTGTGTGTAAATCCAATAATGATAAGTACGTGCTTTGGCATCAAATCGCGCATGAGCCTCATCACGCACCCGTACCACTTTGCTTACAGCAATATCTTGAGGCAAAATACGATTTAACTTATCGGTCAGCCACTTTCCGTCAACCAACTCATCCACATCAAAATGGGCCACCATCATATGAGCATGTACTCCCGCGTCAGTACGCCCAGCTCCTGTTACATCCGAATTTTTACCTCGTAACAACTTTGCTAAACATTCGTTGAGCCTTTGCTGCACACTTATGGCATTGGGTTGTACTTGCCAGCCATGGTAGGCTGTTCCATCATATGACAAATAGATAAAGTATCGCATTGTACTAATAAAAAATTGAATGAATGTGTTAGTTATGATGATTATGCATGGTCTATGCAACAATATCAAGAGTCAGTACACCACAATTCATAAAGCGTTTAAATGAAAAAATGAATGCAAGTCACCCAACTCAATAATTATCCTATCACCACATTTGCGACATGACCGATGCAAAAAAAGGCCATGCCATTATATAACAAAAAAAACAAGCAATACCCTCTCTCGTCATTAATAATGGCGAACGAACGTATTGCTTGTGTAATGTTAATCGTTACTTGTGATATTCACTTGTAGCAATTAAGCCTCTTCAGCTACAACCTCGAAAGGAATTTCAACTGAAACTTCCTTGTGAAGATGAACAGTAGCGGTGTAGTTGCCAACTTCCTTCACTTCCTTTACGGTGATGATCTTACGATCAACATCGAAGCCAAGCTTTGAAAGAGCTTCAGCAATGTGCAATGCATTAACTGAACCATAGATGGCACCAGTAGCGCTCACCTTAGTAGCAATCTTAATAGTATCAATAGCAGAGAGCTTCTGAGCGAGAGCCTCAGCATCAGCCTTAATCTTAGCCAACTTGTGAGCACGTTGCTTCAAGTTTTCAGCGAGAACCTTCTTTGCTGAATCTGATGCAATAACAGCCTTGCCAGTAGGAATAAGGTAGTTGCGGCCATAGCCGTCCTTTACAGTTACGATATCGTCCTTATAACCCAGACCAATAACGTTTTCTTTCAAAATGATTTCCATATCTTATTACCTCCTCTGTTATTATTTCATCAAATCGGTTACGAAGGGAAGGAGAGCCAAGTGGCGGGCACGCTTAACGGCTTGAGCCACACGACGCTGATACTTCAACGAAGTACCAGTGATGCGACGGGGAAGAATCTTACCCTGCTCGTTCAAGAACTTCTTCAAGAATTCAGGATCCTTGTAGTCGATGTACTTGATACCGCTCTTCTTGAAACGGCAATACTTTTTCTTCTTGACATCCACTGTGGGGGGAGTCAAATAACGAATTTCAGATTGTGCTTGTGCCATTTTTTAGTCCTCCTTCTTGTTAAACTTGTTACGACGCTTTGCTGCATATTCAGCTGCGTACTTCTCGTTCTTTACTGTGAGATAGCGAATTACGCGCTCATCACGACGATAAGCAACTTCAAGTTTAGCAACTACATCGGGAGCAGCTGTAAACTCGATGAATTCGTAGAAGCCAGTGGACTTTTTCTGAATGGGATAAGCCATCGTCTTGAGGCCCCACTCCTCTTCATTGATAATCTCAGCACCTGCGGCGGTGAGAATACCTTTGAACTTTTCGACCGTTTCCTTCATCTGTTGGTCAGACAAAACGGGAGTCATAATGAAAACGGTCTCGTACTGATTCATCATAATGATTTTAATGAATTAATAGGGTTTTCGTTGCAAAATTGCTGCGCAAAGGTACGGGTTTTTATTGAAACAGACAAACTTTTGTGGTCTATTTTTATAAATAAGCTTTAATTATAGCCTTTTCCACCACATCTGGCACCATGCCGTGTATGCTTTTCCCTTGTTTTACCCGCGCACGTACATCGGTTGAACTGTAAGGATAAAGCGGTGCTTGCAACATGCTTACGTGCGGTGGCAAACTTGATGTATTTATTTCGTTATTAGGCCTCGGATATACTATTAAGTCATAATGGCGTAATATATCGGCATAATGTGCCCACTTGTCAAAGCAGCACCAATTATCGCCACCTATGAGCAAGCTAAATGTTATACATGGGTATGCTCTGCTAAGTGCTTGTAGCGTATTCCATGTATAAGATGGACGCGGTAGAGCAAATTCAAAGTTACTCACTTTAATATTTTCATGCTTTTGCAAAGCTTGCTGTGCTATACTTAACCGCACATTCTCGGGGCGCAAGTCTGCTTGTTGCTTTAAGGGATTTTGGGGTGACACCATTAACCACACCTCATCAGCCAAGTGGGCATCAAGCACTGCTTGTGCTAAGGCTACATGGCCATTATGTATAGGATTGAATGACCCTCCAAACAGGGCCACTCGTTTTGGATTCTCCGTCATTCTATTTTAAAAGGCAAGTTGCGCTTTCGCTATGAGATAAGTAGGTGTTCAATTTTTATTTTGGACACCTACTTATAGCACCCTTCCCAACAAGTTATTTTTCATTCAAGAAATTCTGAATCAACAGCAAAGCTTCACGTTGTGCTGTTTGCAAATCATCATTTACAACCACATGATCAAACTTTGGTGCAAACGACAGTTCAAATTGAGCACGTGCTATGCGATCTTCTATCACTTCGGGAGCATCCGTCCCACGTCTTTCAAGACGTTTGCGCAACACTTCAATTGATGGAGGCTGAATAAAGAGACTCATGGCTTGATCTCCATAAGACTTTTTTATATTCTGTCCGCCCAACACATCTACATCACACACCACGTTTTCTCCTTTAGCTAATTGGGCATCAACTTGCGATTTTAACGTACCATAAAAACGATCTTTGTAAACTTCTTCATATTCAAGAAATTCTCCTCGAGCTATACGTTGCTTAAAATCTTCGGGCGAAAGAAAGAAATACTCCACTCCATCTTTTTCGGAACCACGTGGCGCACGGCTTGTAGCCGAAATAGAGAAATGCAAGTTCAGCCCCTGCTGCATCAAATAATTAATAATAGTACTTTTACCACTACCCGATGGGGCAGAAAATATAATAATCTTTGCCATAAATATATGCTAATTGGGTGTTTTACAAGTCAATCACAGAACAGAGTCGAATACCATGCCTTACATTACGTTTAGCACTTGTTCCTTTATCTGCTCTAATTCATCTTTCATTTTTACCACAATATTCTGCATCTCTGCCTGATTGCTTTTTGATCCTGTGGTATTGATTTCACGACCCATTTCTTGAGCAATAAAGCCCAACTTCTTACCTTGTCCACGTCCTTCCTCTTTCATTGTTTCGCGGAAATAACGCAAGTGGTTAGCTAAGCGTTGCTTTTCTTCGCTAATATCCAGTTTTTCAATATAATAAATTAATTCTTGCTCCAAACGATTTTTATCATAATCAACTCCCTTAAGTTCAGACAATCTGTCAGTCAAACGTTGGCGAATTTTTTCAACACGGCCTTTTTCGTAGGGCTCTATCTCGCCTAAATAGCGTTCGATATTGTCGACCTTTTCCGTAAACTTTAGATACAGAGCTGCACCTTCTTGCTTACGAAAATCCACCAAACGATTCACAGCCTCATTTACTGCACCTAACACCACTTGCCACTCATCAGCCGAGAGTTCCTCTGTCACAACAGTTTGCGTTGTTTCAGGCAAACGTAGCACCAAGTCCCACACATTCTGAGGCTCAGGCAGCGACTGCTCCTTACTAATTTGTCGAATTTGCGACACGTAATTAGCCACAATTACTGGATTAATAGTTCCAGCTGCAGAAGTTTCATCTTTTTCAACCCACAATGTAAAATCAACCTTTCCACGTTCCAGGGCCTTTGATAAAAGCTGACGTATCTCCATTTCCTTTTCACGATAGAGCGGAGCTATACGCGTATTCAAATCCATCGCTTTACTATTCAGAGACTTTACCTCCACATGTATTTTCTTTCCGTTAAAATGGGCATCTGCCTTACCAAAGCCCGTCATTGACTGAATCATCGTCTATGTTTATTTTAGCAAGTTAAATATTGAAAGCCTTAAGCTGAAATTCATTTACACGCTAAAGTGCATTACCGATGGTATGCTAACAAGTTTCTTCATTCCATGCATCTACACCTATATAATATAACGAAATAGGAATAGACATAACAAATGGAAATAAAGGAAGCTAATGCATCTTTTACAGAACAATACACTTTAGACTATTTTGAACACCTACTTAAAGAGAGATGAAAATATCTTTACGCCCCATAAGGTTCGCCAATCACACCTCTGATGAGCCTTCATTTTCTTATAAATTTACATTATGCAAAGGTAACAATTATTCCACGCTTAGCAAAGTTCTATTGCAACCTTTTATTGCCAGCATAACTGAATGTAGCATTTCAAAGACTACATACACACTCTGGTTTGAACTGTAGCCATTAGCGGAATAAATGATAGAACACTTACCACTCATTTTTTCAACACGGCACATCGTCAGAACAAAGTAGACACAAACTCTATTCCGATAGCACCTAAATTTTAGTTTCTATCGGAAATAACTCAAAAGTATTTTGATAGTTATCGAAAAACATGACTCCACGATTGATTTGTGCTCAGCATTAACTCAATAGCCCCAATTTCTCAACGACTTATACAAATTAAAAGAACCTACATTTTAAATAATGACAAACGCGTTGTTCATAGGGAATATGATACCGGAAATATAGCCATTTTACATAAACATCAGTATTCTTTTCAATTTATATTAATACTCTTTTTAATAGATATATAATATCTTTCAAAAAGAGCATTAATATCTATTGGAAATAATATAGGTATAAAAGTAATATTTTAACGCATTTTTATTATCACAAACTATAATCTTGCTCAATAGGAAAAGATATACCTGTATAAAACAGACGCGTCTTTTACACACGCTATCACATTAGTTTACATTATTTACACAAAATAGTACTATTTATCCCCTATATTCTCTATAACGCCCCTTATTTTCTTTACTTACTACTCTTATTTTGCCATTAAGTCACACCATTACGCAATAACAATAAGTCTATATTTCCGAAAACTCGTCTTATTTTTCCTACCACGTAAGCAGGTATTATCTTCACATCCGAAACGCATTTTCAGGCGCATTTTTATTACTTCTTCCTCGATTACATAGCCACAATATATTCCTACGCCATTGAAAGGATAGGCACTTTCAATTGAAGGGAATACATACTTCCCGCATAATGATAGATGGTTTATTCGCGCACAGGCGCAACAGCAAACACAAAAAACCACCACATATTGACAAATCGAATACAAAAAACCATCGTCTTAAACATATTTTTCGTACCTTTGCATCAACGTAAACAATACTCTATTTGTTTATTTAAGCAATTTGACGTAAAGTACTTTTTCAAGGAGTACTGTTTTAGTCTCTAATTTAATCAGCAAAAACCTAAATATAGATATTTCAACAATGAACGCATTTGTATTTCCTGGACAGGGAGCACAATTCGTAGGCATGGGCAAAGACCTATACGAAAAGCACCCTATCGCCAAGCAATTCTTTGAAAAAGCAAACGAGATTCTCGGCTTTCGCATCACCGACATCATGTTCAACGGAACTGATGAAGAACTAAAGCAAACCAAGGTTACACAGCCTGCTATGTTTTTACATAGCGTTGTAAGTGCCTTATGCTTAGGTAGCGACTTTCAGCCTGCTATGGTTGCAGGTCACTCTTTGGGTGAACTCTCAGCCCTTACAGCCGCTCGTTGCCTCAGCTTTGAAGATGGCTTAAAATTAGTTGCCGCACGTGCTAAGGCTATGCAAAAAGCTTGCGAAGCACAACCTGGAACTATGGCTGCAATCATAGCTCTTTCAGACGACAAAGTTGAAGAGGTATGCGCTGAAGTTAGCAAAGAAACTGGCAAAGTGGTAGTTCCTGCCAACTATAACTGTCCTGGCCAATTGGTCATTTCAGGTGAAGTTGAAGCCATCGAAGTGGCATGTCAACGATTAAAGGAGGCTGGGGCAAAACGTGCACTCGTATTGCCCGTAGGTGGCGCTTTTCACTCGCCCTTAATGCAGCCTGCCAAGGAAGAGTTAGAGGCAGCTATTGCTACTACTGAATTTCACAAGCCTATTTGCCCCGTTTACCAAAACGTTGATGGCAAGCCTCACACTAACCCCGAGGAAATCAAAGCCAACCTCATTGCACAACTCACAGCTTCTGTATTATGGACCAAAGAAGTTAACAATATGGTTGCTGATGGTGCTACTGACTTTACTGAATGTGGCCCTGGCAAAACATTGCAAGGCATGATTGCCAAAATTTGCAAAGGCAATGAAAATGTCAAAGCACATGGTGTAAACGACTAAAATCCTATTAATAAGTAGGTATTCAAGGAAAGTGAGATCGGAAGAGCGTCGTG
>URDV01000091.1 GCA_900546605.1 uncultured Prevotella sp. | reverse complement strand
CAGGTAAGTTTGCCAAGCTTTTTAAGTTTCCTGTCATTCTGCTTTAACATAATAAGTAGTGTAAAGCATACTTACTTGTTAACCTGTCAACTTGTTAACCCGTTAACCTGAAATTCCGCCAACGGGTAAACATTACTAAAATGATATAACCGAACCAGGAGCAGCAACTGTAGCATTGTTAGCCGTAGCAATGCTCTCAGGTTCAATAGGCACATTGCTGTATGACTTTGCCTTAATGTCGGCCAAAGCATCCTTTGAGCGCTTATAAGTTGGCGTAAGCTCTACGAGTGAAATAATCTCTTCATTATCAAGATCGTCAAGCCCAAAAAGGAAGAAACGTGGACGACGGCGCAATGTACCCTTTTTATCAACACCATAATAATTGTCACGGCGTTCAGCATTCTCCTCGTCACGTTCAATCTCAATTTGACGGCGTTGTTCAGCCTCAGCGTCCAATTTCGTTTTAATACCAGGCACACTACTAATGCCAAATCCTGTGGCAAGAATGGTTATTTTAACCTGCTTACCCAGTGAAGGATCAGTTGAGAGTCCCCATTTGGTTTCAACATCATCGTGGAACTTCGACATAAACTCATGCACCTCATTCATTTCATCCATCATGAGCGTATCCCCCTCCTTCTCGGCACAGAATGAGATGGAGAGCAACACCTTCTTCGAGTTGAATATGTCGTTATTGTTCAGCAATGGCGAATGCAAAGCAGCCTCAATGGCCTTGCTCACACGATTCTCGCCCTCACCATAGCCTGTTGACATAATGGCCACGCCACCATCCTTCAGCACCGTACAAACATCACGGAAGTCAAGGTTAATAATACCATGCATTGTGATGATTTCGGCAATAGAGCGTGCAGCCACACTCAACGTGTTATCAGCCTTTTCAAAAGCCGACAGCACATTCAGTTCAGGATAAATTTCACGCAAGCGTTCGTTGTTAATCACCAACAAGGCATCCACATGCTTTGATATTTCCTCCACGCCATCAAGCGCTTGGTCAATCTTTTTGTTCCCTTCAAACAAAAAGGGAATGGTAACGATGCCCACGGTCAATATACCCATTGACTTAGCTTCGCGCGCAATAACAGGAGCTGCCCCCGTACCTGTTCCACCGCCCATACCAGCAGTAATAAACACCATTTTTGTGCCATCGTCAAGCATCTGCTTGATTTGGTCCACACTCTCTTCAGCAGCTTCGCGTGCACATGCAGGGCGGTTACCTGCACCCAAGCCCTCCTTGCCTATTTGCAAACGCACAGGCACAGGCGAATCGGCCAATGCTTTTGAGTCAGTGTTACACACCACGAAGTTTACATCATGAATACCCTCGCGATACATGTGGTTAACGGCATTACCGCCACCGCCACCAACACCAATTACCTTAATGATGGAAGGTGTGGTACTCGACACACCCATATCTATCAACAAATCGTTATTATCTTCAGCCATAACTCTATTTGTTAAGCATAAACATTCGGTAGCAGCCACCCAACGAAGCTCATCAAGCCCCCAAGATGCGAGCTACTTCCTACCTACACATTTAAGCTCAAATGTTCGTACTTATGCGTTTTCGTCGTTCTCTTTAACCAAGTTGCCAAAGAAATTGCCCACACGTTTAAAAGCATTTTTCCATTTTGCTTTACGTGCAGCAGCAGCGGCAGCAGCAGCGGCTTCCTCCTCAGCCTTTTTGCGCTCTTCCTCAGCCTTTTTGCGAGCCTCCTCTTCGGCTTTACGTTTAGCTTCGGCAGCCTCTTGTTCTGCCTTTTCGGCCTCTTCGTCCACCTTCTCCTCATCGTCTTCAAAGAGTCCAGGTTGTCCTAAAGTACCACCGCAACAATTAATTTCGCCTTTATCAATCAGCGCAATCACCGCATTGCAGTCACCCCCATCGTTCAAACCAGGATAATCAGTAGCACGAAGTGAAATGCGAATATTGTGAACAAAACGAATCTTTTCAAACTTAGTGTCGCTCGTAAAGGCTTGGTCTATACCGCGCATGTGTGAGGCACCACCCGTTATAACCAATCCACCTATGAGCTGATTCATATCATAGCCCGACAAGCTGATTTGGTTTTTCACGTTCAATATAATTTCTTCAACACGTGCCTCAACCAGCCCCATAAATTCGTCATACGGAATTTTACGTCCATCGCTGGTAACAATGGGCTTGTGCGAGTCACTGTCGTCTGTAGGTACCGCGCTACCATACTTCAGTTTCAATTGTTCGGCCTCATCATCCTCAATTTGGAGCGACATAATGTCACGGTTGATGTTAGCACCTCCCAAAGGGATAACTGCCAAGTGGCGCAACAAGTTGTTTTTGTAAACAGCCACCGACGTTGTTTCGGCTCCCATGTCAACAAACACACAGCCCGAGCGCTTTTCAGGTTCAGTGAGCATAGCATCGGCCATAGCCAACACATTAATCGGTAAGTCAGCAATTGTTATGCCCGCTGCACGGAAGCAGTTACGAATTTCCTCACGTACACTTGAATTGGCTACTATATTCAGGTAATGCCCCTCAATGCTGTCAGACATGATGCCAACGGGGTCATTTTGTATTTGAGTGCCCAAGTGATACTCTTGTGGCACAGCTTCAAGAATATCACGGTCAGCATTTGCCGAGTTACGATTTTCATCGCACATGGCATCTACCATTTCTTGTGTAATCTCTACTTTTGAGTCAAAGTGGCGCACCACATTGTTAGCCACAGTATGCATGCCCATACCGCCAATGCCTACGTAAACGCGGCTGATGCTCTTTTGCATCTTTTGCTCCAACTTTTCCTTCATGCTAATGATGCACTGCGTCATTTTGCTGACATTATTGATGCGTCCTTTGCGAATAAAGGAAGTTGAAGGCTCCTGAGCGAAGGCAAGAACTTGGATGGCACCATCGGGCTGCTTACGGCCTGCCATACCGGTCACCTTTGACGAACCCAGCTCGATAGCTACTATAAAGTTGTCTTCTGTTGCCATTATATGTTGTTTTGTTTTGTTTCTAAAGTTTTTTTACCCATCCACTTCAGCCTTGCGTCCCACAATCTGCGAAACGTGTTCAACTGATATTTCAGCATACTTATTCCAGCCCACCTCAGGCAACACCTTTTCGTAGAAAGTGTAAAGGTTGCGAAACTTTTGGCTAATGCTATCAGTTGTGCCAAAGTTAATGATGTGACTACCCACACGCGGAACCATTTGAATGTGTTGCTGCGACGTCACATAAATTTGTTCTATTTGGTCGTTCCAAAAAGGGTCATCACGCAAAAAGCGGCCCAACTGCACCAATTGTTTCTTAGCAAAAGTTTTGCTAATGCAGCCTGTGGCCACCACCAAATCGGCCGAATAGCCTTGCGGATTCATCACGTTGCCCTTGTTGTCAATGTAATAATCATCACCATTGTCGGCTTTCACGCGCAATAGCGGCAAACGTTGCAAAATGAGTACATTTACTACGCCACCAGGCGATTTGTAACACGACACAGAGTCAATAAACGAGTTGCGACGCAAAGCGCGCTCTATGGCAACACCATCAATTTGCTTCATTTCGCGTCCCACGGGGTAAAGCCCCGATTGACGCAGCAAGTGGTCGGCTTCATCGGTTGTGATGAACCCCGCGTGCGAGCTATCTGCTATTGAAAAGCAAACCTGCTTGCACACCGTTGTGTCGCCATGTGTGGTAAAGTCGACGAAGGCAAAGCACAGATACACTATGATGCCTGCCAACAATATGAGTTTTACGAATGTTTTCACTGCAAGTAATTTTTTACCCATTACACGCGCCCATGTGTCAAACGCTCACTTCACGAATAAAGTGAGCCAACACTACACACGACATCACATCAGCACAAAGTTGTGCCCCATCACATCCGGCTTATTTTTGGCTCAAAATATCCTTAATTTGCGGAATGTAGTCAACGGCATCGCCAGCTCCTAACACTATGAGCACATCAAAATCCTCTGATTTTACAAAAGCAGGAATATCCTTCTTTTCAATCAAATGCTTTTCGATGCCTGGGCGCAAATTGTCATATATAATCTGACTGGTAATGCCAGGAATTGGTTTCTCGCGAGCGGGATAAATCTCTGTCAATATCACCTCGTCAAGCAACGAAAGACTCTCGGCAAAGTCTTTATAAAAGTCGCGCGTACGTGTGTAAAGATGTGGTTGGAAGATGGCCGAAATTTTACGTCCATTAAACACCTCACGAATGCTCAAAATGCTCTGCTTTATTTCAGCAGGATGGTGTGCATAGTCTGATAGCAAAACATGGCGATCATTTTTCAGCGCAAAGTCAAAGCGACGATCCACGCCAGCAAAGGTCAACATGGCCTTTTTTATTTCATCGGCCGTAGCGCCTGCTATTTGTGCCAAAGCCATGGCAGCAATACCATTTTCAATATTAATGCTTACAGGCACGCCCAATTCTATGTTGGCTATGTTGCCTAAAGGCGAAACAAAGTCAAACACAATGTGTCCGCCCCCAATGCGAATGTTTTCAGCATGAAAATCACCCTCGGTGCGATCATAAGTATAAACACGCACTCCAGCTTGCGGATGGGGCTGCATTTTGAGGTTACGATGAATAATGAGCGCGCCACCAGGTTGAATCAGTTCGGTGTAGTGGCGGAAACTCTCAAGGTAAGCCTCCTCAGTGCCATAAATGTCAAGGTGATCAGCATCAGTCGCTGTAATAACTGTGGCATAAGGACGCAAATGATGAAATGAGCGGTCAAACTCATCGGCTTCAATCACCACATAGGGAGAATCCTTGCTCAACAAGTAGTTAGTGCCATAGTTTTTAGTAATGCCACCCAAAAAAGCGTTACATCCCACATGACTCTCATGCAACAAGTGTGCAGTCATTGAGGTAGTAGTTGTTTTGCCATGTGTACCAGCCACACAGAGGCCCTTCATTGAGCGCGTAAGCGTGCCCAGCACCTGTGCACGCTTTTGTATATCAAATCCGTTTTCACGGAAATAAGTCAATTCTTTATGAGTAGCAGGGATAGCGGGAGTATAAACCACCAACGTTTCACTCTTGTCGCGGCAAGCAGCAGGAATGAGTTCAGGGTTATCCTCATAGTGAATATCGGCTCCCTCAGCACGAAGTTCCTCAGTCAGTTCACAAGCAGTGCGGTCATAACCAGCCACCACCAAGCCTTTTGATAAAAAATAGCGTTCCAAGGCGCTCATGCCGATGCCACCGGCACCGATAAAATATACTGATTTCATTGTATGCGTAGCAAATATGCAGTTATTCTTTCTTATTCAAGTTTCGGATTTAGCAAGGGCGGGCTAAATCCGAAACATGAGTTTCTTATTTTAAGTAGGTGTTATTCTTACTTGATAGCTGAATGTCTTAAAGCTTTTGCCCTTACAGGGCGCGACTATTCCAACACGCGATACCCAGGGTGCCGCTTCGCTTGCCCTGGGCTATGGACTCCATTGGGCTTTTATTGACATCATCGGCTGCGGCTCAGCAATTCATGCAAGCTTGACTGCATTCGCCTTGCACGATGATTTAGCCCGCCCTTGCTAAACCCGAAACATGAGTAAACTTATTTTAAACACCTATTTATTACGCGTTGGCGGAATTAGTAAACAAGTTGACAAGTTAACGGGTTTACAGGTAAGTTTGCCGAGCTTTTTAAGTTTCCTGTCATTCTGGCTTTAACATAATAAGTGGTGTAAAGCATACTTACTTGTTAACCTGTCAATTTGTTAACCCGTTAACCTGAAATTCCGCCAACGGGTATTTATTACCCTTCAGTAAGTTGCACCAACAAGCATCGTAAATGTATAAGAATCACCTATACGCTCATCAGTATGCCACCTTCATCCAGTTATTGCTGTTCGGCCAACTTTATCACCTCATCGGCTATATCAGAGGCTGCGTTAGGACGAGCCAAATTCAGCACATTACGACTCAGCGACTCCAATTTGTCATGATCAGCCACCGTGTTAATGGCCAAGGGGAGCAAAGTGCGGCGTGCATCAGCATCGGCCACATAAAGGGCAGCCCCTTTCTGCACCAAAGCCAACGCATTTTTGGTTTGATGGTCCTCAGCCACATTGGGTGAGGGAACCAGCACCACAGGTTTACCCAACAAGCAGAACTCTGAAATGCTACCTGCGCCAGCTCGCGAAATAACGAGGTCGGCAGCAGCATAAGCTTGTTTCATGTCGCTTATAAAGTCCATCACCTTCAGGTTATCAGGACAGCCACGGCGTTCAAGTTCTGCCTTTATTTCAGCACTATAGTATTTACCCGTTTGCCACACAAACTGTACATTGCTTTGCTGCTTCACTAAGGACAAGTTGCCCAACACGCAGTCGTTAAGTGTGCGAGCGCCTAATGAGCCACCCACGATAAGAATGGTGCGCTTGCCTGGCACCAACCCCAAGGCACGTACAGCCTCATCTTTAGGCAGCGTATTGTCAAGCAAATTCTGCCGAACAGGATTTCCCGTGAAAATTATTTTATCAGCAGGGAAGAAACGTGCCATACCATCATAGGCCACACATATTTTTCGTGCCTTTTTGGCCAGCAACTTATTCGTCACACCGGCATACGAGTTTTGTTCTTGCAACAGTGTGGGGATGCCCATGCTTTCGGCCACATTCAGCGTTGGACCGCTTGCATAGCCACCTACACCCACAGCCACCTGTGGCTTGAAGTCACGAATAATTTTGCGAGCCATGCTACGGCTCTTCATTATTTTGAACAGAACAGGAATGTTCTTCAATAAACTCTTGCGATTAAAGCCTGCTATCGGCAAACCCTTAATGGGATAACCTGCAGCAGGCACACGTTGCATTTCCATGCGTCCCTCAGCACCCACAAATAGTATTTGGGCATCAGGACGTTTGGCGCGTATTTCATTGGCTATTGACACGGCCGGAAAGATGTGTCCGCCTGTGCCACCGCCACTAATGATGACTCTTAATTCGTTGTTCATAATTCAACACGATATAGTACACCGCAAAATTAGCAAATTTTTTTGGTGTTAACACCGATTCACGTCATCGTTTTTCAAAAAAAATCACATTTTTGCTTATATGCCTCCCCATCATGTTACCAACCATGCGACAAAAGCGCTAAAAGTTGATGATTTATGCCTTCACATTCTCATCGTTTTACACAATATGCAAGTTTAGGTTGATAACGTTTCTTTACAGAAAACAACACTCCACAAAGCGTTTCATCACCCTACCTATTGTTATGCCCTACAAACCTATCATTGGGACAACTTTTTCAATACTACAAATAATCCATCTTCTTCATTTTAACATCATTATCAAACAAAAAAAGCAACTATTCAGTGCCAAACAATCAAGTTGATTGCCCCACTCCTGAATAATTGCTTTTTTAAAATAGGACTTTAGCACAAAGCTTCGCCCAAAGTATTTTTACTTCAAATATTTGTTAAGTTATCCACCACATTACGCAGTTCAGTAACGTTATGAGCAACCGCGTAATAATCAGCAGGTTGACCACTTATTAAACCTTGTGCAAACAAGTTATCAAGTGCCTGCAGCAAAGCATCCCAGCAACCCTCAACATTGTAGAATACCACAGGCTGGTGACGAATGCCTATTACCGTATTAGCCATCACCGTAAACACCTCGTCGAGTGTACCTATGCCACCTGGCAAAGCCACCAGCACATCACTCTCGCGGTTCATCATCGCTTTACGATCGTTCAAGTCAACACAACGAAATGTCACGTCAATGGCATCACTCACCAAGCCACGCTGTACTATTATGTCGGGCACCATGCCATACACTCGTCCACCATGAGCTTTGACCTGCTGTGCCAACACCTCCATCAACCCTTTGCGCGCGCCACCATACACCAAGGTATGTCCCTCATTACCTATAAAAGCACCCACCTGCCGAGCAGCTTCAACGTAGCTGTCAGGCAGGTGGTCTTTTGACGAAAGATATACGCCTATTTTCATTTTACTGCAATACATTCAATTTCAATGCGTGCATTTTTTGGCAGAGTTTTTACTGCCACTGCCGAACGAGCGGGGAAGGGTGCTTCAAAGAATTGGGCATACACTTCATTCATATCAGCAAAGTCGTTCATATCAGCCAAGAACACGCTTGTTTTCACCACATTTGCCATGGTAAGTCCTGCCTCGGCTAAAATGTTTTTTATATTGTTGAGCGACTGTGCTGTTAACTCTTTAATGCCTCCTTCAGCAAACTGTCCTGTTGCTGGATTAATAGGCAACTGTCCTGACACATAAACTGTTCCTGCAGCCTCAACTGCTTGACTGTAAGGACCAATGGCCGCAGGGGCCTGAGTGGTTGAAATAGGAGTTTTCATGTTTATCAAAATTTTATATGTTAATTCATTAGCGGGTTAACGGGTTAACAAGTTAACGGGTTAACGGGTAAGTAACTGAAGTTTCGGATTTAGCAAGGACGGGCTGAAACATCGTGCAAGGCGAATGCAATCAAGCTTGCTTGAATTGCTGAGCCGCAGCCGATGATGTCAATAAAAGCCCAATGGTACACATAGCCCAGGACAAGCGAAGCGACACCCTGGGGTTTCGGATTTAGCAAGGACGGGCTGAAGGCCCA
>URDV01000090.1 GCA_900546605.1 uncultured Prevotella sp. | reverse complement strand
CTTACCTGTTAACCCGTTAACTTGTCAACTTGTTTACTAATTCCGCCAACGCGTAAAGTAGATAAGAAGGTATTCATTGCGTGCCATAAACGGCACATTTGCATGGTTACTGCTTAGCACCACTCAGAATCCAATCTTTAATCATTTGCAGTTCGGTTTGCTTGGTTATCATGATTTTAGAGTGATCATGTTTCCAAGTTGCACTCACATCAGTAGCCAAGGCATCGTAGAGCATGCTATTGTCAGCATTACCAGGCAATACGCGCATTTTTGAAGGGTCTTTGTGCGAAGCAACATTTACCATGTCGGCATAACTATGTTCTTCGTTCAAGTTAAGCGATGCAGCCCAAGCATTTCCGCTATGACAGTTAGCACACTCTTTGTTGAACACTTGACTCTGAATGGCAGCAAACATGCTCACGTTTTTGTGAGCTATTTCAACACGAATGGTGTCGGTGGTGGCTGGTGCTTCAACAGAGTAGAAGGTCAACACACGGCGTCGCAAAGCATTGGTGATGCACACTTCGAGCGTTTTTACATCATCAGGAATGCCTTTTAGCACAATGCTGGCGTGTCCATTGGCATCAACCTGAATAGAACGAGCAATGCTGGCATAAGGGCTATCACCAGAAAATCCGGCTAATGATAAGTTATAGCCCTCGGGCCATGTGGTGGCGCCATCGAGCGTGACATCAAGTCGGGCCACACGTCCCGATTCAGTAGGCACATACTCTTTTTCATATATGCGACCATCATCGCAAGCCGTTAACATGATAAGGCTGAGTAGCGCCATATAAATAATACTTTTCATAATGTTGTAGAAAATGAAAACTATTCAACCTTTAGAAGCAATATTGCAATTGTACGGTAGCAGAGTGTGTTGCCAAGCCCAGGTTGTCGTTATCGCGGTCAAGCTGCGTGTTGTGTCCTTTGCGACCCGTGTACTGATACATGGCCTGCAACTTCAGGTTACAGCCCTTGAAGAAATAGTTAAAGCCCACAGCAGGCATGTTTAAGAAACCATCCTTGCCTGTGCTATTACGATTCATGAAATCATAACGGGCAGCTACTTGTACACGAGGTGCTACAAAGTAACCTGCTTGCACATAACCACCCAAGTAGTTGTAGTGTTCATCAATTTTTTGACGTTGAGTGAAGCCTACATTCATCCAGTACATTTCGCCAGCCAAATAAAGGCGATTGTAAATCATAGCAAACTCGGCTCCTACACGGGCATCATTTGTACTTTCGTTTTCGCTCTCAACATTCATTGAACCTGAAAGGCCAATAAGCATTTTCTTTTCGTGCAACATGTTAGGGTTACCTTGTGTGGATGGCATCACGCCCCAGGGCATATAGGTGAGTCGACCCGCATAGAGCAATGAGGGTATATGCCAATCGTCGCTCAACGTTTTGTTGGCTGTGTTGACACTTGAACCTGTGCCGTTGAACAAACCTACTTCGTAACCCAACTTGTTATTGACCACACCGTGTAGTTCAACACCCAAGTCGAAGCCTGTGCTCATGCTCGGTGTTACGGCATTAAGCACATAGGGCATGATGACGGCTGTGGTGAGCGAGGTGGGCAATTGTGGGAAGAGGGTTTCGCCCAAGGTGGTGAGGTAGGCGTGTGAGAAGGGTGTTTTGAATTTACCCACGCGCAGTTGCAAGGGGTTCTTAAACTTAACATCGAACCAAGCCTGCTGTAACAAGTTGCCACCCGTTTTGGCTGCATTAATTGATAAGTTGAAAGTTACCTTGTTGAAGGCTTTACCCGTAAAGCCTAATATAGCATTAGGAATGGCGAAGCCCGTGTTTTCAACATTGTCTTGATTATAGGCTTTGTCCAAGCCTTCGTCATCATACCAATTAAAGTTACCACTGGTTTGCACCAACATGTAAGGTTTAAAAATAAAGTCACCCTTTTTGGTTTGAATGGTAAAGCCCTTGCTACCTGCTAACGAAACCACACCATTATCAGTATCGAGGTCAATGGGAGCATACTTTACGCGAGGACCATCAGGACGATGTTCCTTGTGAGGGCGTTGTGCTGTTTCGATTGTAGTTGAATCAGTCTGCTCAGGGAGCACATTTTCAGCTGTTGCTGTATAGGTGCCTGCTGCTAATAAAGCGGCCAGGCTTAATATTGTTTTTTTCATTGTTATTGTTTTCTATGTTTGATTTTAGTTTGAAGTTAGGAGGAACTAAGAAGTTAGGTGGGGGGGCTAAAGCGATTCGAGGAACTTAATAAGAGCGTTGCGGTCCTTCTTCTGCATTTTCTTAAAAATATTCTTTGAGGCTTCACCCTCACCGCCATGCCACATAATAGCTTCTATAAAGTTACGCGCACGACCATCATGCATGAAACAAGTGTGGCCATCAACCTTTTGCTGCAAGCCCACACCCCAAAGCGGAGTGGTGCGCCACTCATTGCCACGTGCCAAACCGCTGCAATAGTTATCGTTTAGCCCAACACCCATTATTTCAGACCCCATGTCGTGCAACAAATAGTCAGAATAAGGGTGAATGGTCAGTCCGCCCAACCAAGGCAAGTGGGTGCCATTGAGCAAAGTAGAACCTGTTTTGCGTGTGTGCAAAGTGGTAACATGACACAAGTGGCACTTAGCCTTGTAGAAGTTTTGTTCGCCAATCTTTACCATTTCGCGTTCAGTAATCATGCGGTCGCCATACTGCACCATTTGCGTAGTAGAACCTAAACGGCGAGCTGGCACACCCAAGCATTGCATGTAAAGGTCAACATTCTCCATAGCCTCAGTTGTTACATCTAAGCGATTAGAGTAAACCAAACCCATTTGGCTACCATAGTACTGCTGCATTTGTCCTTCGCACACCTCTTCAGGGAAACGGCTGTTGGTAGCACCCATATCGCTCGAAAAGCCTAACTCAACTGTAAGGTCAAGGTGCTGTGCCTTGTTGCCCGAAAGACCTACTCCACGCACGCCCTTTTCGGTTACATAATTACAGCGTCCGCTAATGCCATATTCAGGATAATTGCTCTTGGCTGCAAGTGCTTCAATTTCAGTGGGATCGAGCGCCATCATGGGTCCCATGCCTACATGACGCAAAGGTTGACGTACAGAAATAATCAAGTCCTCAGGCTTTACAGCAGGAGCTGAAGCATCGCCATAGTTCTTTGACCCATCAGTGTACCACTCTGAAATACGATATTCTGGATAAGCCAATTCGTAAGCCTCACCATCGGGAAAGGTGAATTGCTGCTTGTGCCACTTTACTTGTAACTTGCCCTCAGGCTTCATTTCGTAAGTTTTGCCATCCTTGCCCACGTAAGTGCCTTGTATGCACTGATCGTGTAACACACGACCATAGTCGGGGAAGAAGCTACCATTTTTACGTGTAATGTAAATCAAGCCAGCAGTAAAGCCTGTGCCACCCGACACAGTGCAGAAACCATCCTTGTCACATTTGCTCTCATCATAGTTAGCCCAAATGGCAGGTTTGGTACGTCCAGTGGTCATGTGACAGCTTTTGCATGAAAAACCTGCGTAAAGCGGACCTAAGCCACCCGCCTCGGGGTCAGTACCACTTGGTATGGCATTATCGTAGAGTTTATTACCCGCATTAAAGCGCGTTAGGTATTTGCCACTTACCCAATTGGACTCAACGTCATAGGCTGTTGACGAGTTGAGAAAAATGGTGGATATGTCGGCCGACAAGGCATATCCCTCAGGCACGTTGATGTCTTGCACCGTTATGCCATCGTCGTCGCTGCAAGCAGCCAAACTCAGCATAGCAGCCAAAAGGCAACCGTTTTTTAAGGAATAAATGTTCATAAAGTATATTTCAAAAAAATATGTGTGTGTGTTGAGCAACGATAGGAGTTGAAGTTGCTCAAAAAACACTACTACATGGTGGTCTATTTTTTTTAACGCATCGTAGGAGTGAAGAGAAAAGCCACCATTTTGTAGTGTGCTTTTCACTTCACTCCTATCCATGCACAAGACTATTTTAAAGACTTATTTTTTAATAGTACGAGGTTTACCATCCTTGAAAATAAGGAACTCAAGTGTGTGGAAGCCACGCACATTTTGTGCTGCTTCAACCTTAGCATCATCGTCATCACCACCCCAGATAAGGTCGTTCCATTTTTGTGAATTCATGATTTGCACAATACCATTTTGGTCAAGAGGCCAAGAGTCCATGTTGGGGTCAAGACCAAACTCATCAACAGGGCCAAAGAGGAAGGCCTCGCTTGTTTCCCATGGTTCGCGAGCTGTGAGCCATGCATTGCAGCAAGCCTCGAAACCTTCGTTGCTGGGGTTAGCAGCAAAAGCGTCTACAGCCACCTTGAGTGCATTGTTCTTTTCAACCAAGTCGCGGTAGGTAGGAACTACTACGTTGTCAACAAAGTTGTTGATGATAGCCTGCTTAGTAGCCTCGGGCAACTTAATAGCCTCTTCCTTCAAGTTTGTAGCATCGCCAGCCTTATCGCCTTCGTCAGTTTCAATTTCACCGAGCACCTTCTGCAACTTTTCGCAAGCTGTCATAGCATTTTGAGCCTCAACGCTACCAATGTGATTACGGAAAGGCTGTACAATGGCTTGAATAGAAGCTTCGGCTTCGCTAATGTACTGACGTACCTTGGTGTCAATGGCAGTACCTTCAAGTGCCTTAGCCAATGAGTTTTCAGCAATTTCGCCATTGCGTGTGCCATAGTAAGCATTGCGAATAGAGCGAATGTTGTTCGTATAGTCATCACGTGAGTGCCAGCTATACCATGACTCTACAGCGTAAAGGGCTTGTGTTTGCTGACCAGCTACCCATTTTGCATAAGGGTCACCAATCTTTGAAGAACCTACTTCATTAGCAATTTCGGCCATCTTTTCAACCATCTCTTGAATGCAGTTGTCAACATCGGCATAACCACTTGAGGCATTGTGCGACTTGAACAATTCTGCATATGAGGTGCCTGTGTTTTTGTAGTTGCTTGCCCAGTTAGTGTAGAGCGTTTGGGCATCGGTGCTCAACAAACGAGCTGTGTTAATCATGTAGTTGCCCCAAGCCTTAGCATTGCTGCTGTTGTAGTCAATGTCGGCAGCATTTTCTTTGCCGTTGTCAGGATTAACAGGAGCATCGGGCTCATCGTTACCACACGATACGGTTGTGAATGAAGTTGCAGCTAAGCTAAGCAATGCTGCAAAGAGGTAAGTCTTTTTCATTGTGATGTATTGTTTTTGATGTTTATTTTTTTATTTCTTA
Source organism: uncultured Prevotella sp. (assembly GCA_900546605.1). GTDB lineage: Bacteria > Bacteroidota > Bacteroidia > Bacteroidales > Bacteroidaceae > Alloprevotella. The sequence goes on along the minus strand of URDV01000090.1, from coordinate 3,376 downwards.
GTGAACCATCCCACATAGGCAATGCCTATTGAAAATTCGTTTTCGCTATTATACTTGCCTTTGCCAAACATTTTGCTTGTGCCAAACTGACGTGTTGAGTAGTCGGCCTTTACCACTAAGTTAGGCAAAGCATACCAGTTGATACCAGCCGTCCACTTGCGTGTTTCGGTTCGCATTTCCTCAGTGTACATGCCAGCGCACTCTTTTTGTGGATTGTAATAGTCAAAGCGTGCAAAGGGATAAAGCACAGGGCAACGAGTGGCAGCAAATATGCCTGCCAAGTTAAGGCCCACCTCTGCACCATAGCTTACGGTGCGCTTTGCCACAGGCACTACACGTGTGTAGGGCGATTGGTTGGAGAGTTTGGTGTTGACAGCGCTCACCAAGTCGGCATTGGTTAAGCTACCCCACATAAAGTTGGCACGGGCTGTGACAATGTTATTTTTGTATTGCGCATCGACGGTATAAATACGTAGGGGGGCGCGGAAGTTATACTCTGTGAGTTTGTCGGAGTTGGCTGTGGTGTTGGCGCAATAATAGAACGATGCACCTACACGTAAGCCTGGCACGCCATTATAATTAACACGGAAGGTGTAAGCAGGCGATGTAAAGTTGTCCTCTTCAAAAATGCCCTGTTTGCCTCCTTGCACCCAGTTGTTACGATCAAAGCCGCAAGCATTGAGCCCCGTAGTAACCATGGCCTGATAGTCGATGTTAGCATAACCTTGCCCTATTGAACCAAAGAGTTCAACACCTGTTTCGTGCCAAGTGGATGGGATGATAGTAGTTTCACCTTCAGGACGTGTGGTACCGAAAAAGTTAATAGGCTCGTGGTGTGAGTTGGTCAAGCCGACAGGCAATATGATATGACCTGCACGTACGTTGAACGTGGGATGGATGAGACGAGTGATGTGGAATTGCTCTAAAGCTACTTCACCACCTTTTTCAACTTCGGTTTCGTACTCACCATTCTCTGAGTTCTCAATTTCATATGCAGTTCCTACACCACCCGATTCAAACTCAATTTCGGCACCCAAAATCCACTTGGGATTGAACTTATAATCGAATGCCAACACAAAGCGTGGAATAGATATGGTGTTGCGTCCATCCTTTTTATTACCATCATTACCACCATAAAAACGGTTGATGCCGTAATCCTTAAAGGCGGCTACCATTTCGCCGTATCCACCAAATCGAAACTTTTGGTAGTCATCTTCGGCACTCACCTGGCGCAACTTTTTTTGTTTTGCTTCTGTTTGTGTTTTGCTCACAGCGTTCACACTGTCTACCTTCACTTCGGTTTCAACCTGTATTGCCGAAGCCTTGGCAGCAATGAGTGCGCTCAATGTGAGCATTGCCATTTTTGCGTTCATTCTTTACTTCTTTATACCTGTTTCTTTTTTTGTTCGTATGTAAATAAGTTGAACTATATGGGGTTATTGGCTTGATGCCATTCACACAGCCTCACATGTTCTATTCTCATAAAAAATTTAGGGTGACAGCGCGGTTCAGAGAAGTGTGTGAATAAAGAATGAATGCGACCAGGCTGTGAAAAGCTTGGCAGCCGAACACTGAAACCAGTTACGAAACATTATTCTTTTTTTACTAATCTCCCAATATTTTGTGTGATGAGACTGTTCAAAAAAACAAATCCATAAAGCGTGATCGATCTGTGCCTTGTTTCCACATGTCGGTTTCCGCCACCGCCACCCTATAAATTATTGTTAACAATAGAAATAGCAACAACCATGAGTAATGGTGTTACTTCAAGGTGTCAGCCTTGCTACTTTCGCTTTTGTTGCTTTTGTTTTTTTTACTGTGTTTGCTGCCTTTGCTCTTCTTCGCCTTTTTCTTTTGCTTATCAGTGGGCGATGAAGTTTGCTTTTTTACAGGTCGTGCTGGTGGTGTAGCACAAGTTACAGCATCAACTTGCAGTTGCGAAGCTGGCTCATCATTAGCCGTGAGCGGAGCTATGCTCACAAGTGTCATGCATGATATGCCCAACAACGCCTTTAATGCGAAATGTTTCATTGCACTTTTTATTTAATTTTTCTGAGTGCAAAGGTACGACTACCTAAAAGTGAGAGCAATCACTCACTTTTAGCAAAAAAACAAGTGAATGGTGAAGGTTTCAGAGCCGCGCATAACCCACAATAAGTAAAAATACCCAAAAGTGGGTACATATGTTTTATGCAATAATGTTTAAATTTGCAAGCGCGTAAGGGACAAGAATACGCTCATTATGTATGCAAAAGTTTCTTTACATCTGCAACACTTGCTTGCGCCCTTAAATGTAACAACAATACATACTGATGGTGTAAAACAATCATAAAAACCTACTGACTTAAAAAGAAGGAAAAAAGCGATGGTATACAATAGCACCTATAGTTATAAGGAAACAGACCACATGTGTGACGTTATTTGCGACCAGCCTTCGTTGCTGCAAATGATGTCTCGCTTTGGTATTCCACTTGGTGTGGGGGAACAAACGGTACGCCAAGTGTGTGATGCACATGGGGTTGACACGCCCACCTTTCTTGCGGTTGCTAACTTTATTCGCCGTGGAGCCCGTGGTGCGGCCGATAGTCTTGAAAGCGTTTCGGTGAAATGCTTAACAGAATACTTAAAACAAGCGCACTCTTATTTTCTTGACTTTCAGTTACCTGCCATTAGGCGTAAATTGCTTGAGGCACTTGACTGTTCACAACCTGGTGAGGTGTCATACCTCATTCTTAAGTTTTACGATGACTACATGGGTGAAGTACGCAAGCACATGTTACACGAAAATCGTAAAGTGTTTGGCTATGTAGAACAATTGCTTCAAGGCCACCGCACAGGTGAGTACACCATTTCACAATTTGCTCGTGGCCACAATAGCATTGACGTAAAGTTACAAGAGCTTAAAAATATTATCATCAAGTATTACGCACCCACTGAACAGGCTGAATTGTTGAACAATGTGCTTTACGACATCTTTACTTGTGAAAAAGACTTGCGCGTTCACTGTCAAGTGGAGGACGACATTTTTGTGCCAGCGGTTGAAATTTTAGAGGAGAAAGTGGGTGTGCAAGAGTCGGCTACTGCAAATGCTGAGGAAGTGAAGCGCAACGAGGATGCTCTATCTGATCGTGAACGCGAAATTGTGCATTGTGTGGTGTGCGGACTCTCGAACAAGCAAATTGCCGATGAACTTTTCATTTCACTCAACACCGTACTTACGCATCGTAAAAACATTGCACGCAAACTCAACATTCACTCTGTGGCTGGCCTCACTATTTATGCTATTGTTAACAAAATTGTGAATATTGATGAGTTGCAGAGCAAATAAGTAGGTGTTTAAAATTAGTTGACTGAAGTTTCGGATTTAGCAAGGACG
>URDV01000089.1 GCA_900546605.1 uncultured Prevotella sp. | reverse complement strand
TACTTGTTAACCTGTCAACTTGTTAACCCGTTAACCAACAATTCCGCCAACGGGTAAATTATGTAACAAAACGGCAGAACCAACCCTAATGGAAAGCAATGATAACTATAAGGGCAACGACAGCATTAGCAGCGACTTGTTGATTTACAAAACCAGCTACCCCCACAAGGTGTTGTGCGAACACTTCACCACGTTGGCTTGCTCTAACTGCCCCGTTGGCCACGATGCCTTAACTCAAATATTCAAAGGCAAGGACAACAATGTGTGGATGGCTCACCACATTGGCTACTACACCGACGAACTCACACAGCAAGCATTTTTCATTTTACTCCCACGCTTGGCTAATAGGAACATTAATGCTAACTTTGCATTATGAAAAAGTTCGAAACCTCAGAAATCTTTAACATTGATAATAGTGAAAATTCCGCTACATATAGTACTATGCAGCCACTTTATGCCTCGCCCAACACCATTATGATTAAGGCGAAGCGCAATGGAAAATGGTACGTGTTAAAGGCACTGAGCAAAGAACATCGCGAACTTACATTTTATAGAAATCTACAGCAAAAAGAATTTAACATACAGCATTCATTGCATCATCCAGCCATAGCAACAGCTTACAACATCGAAGTTCTGCCCGACTATGGTTCATGCATTGTAATGGAATGGATTGACGGACAGAACTTGCGCCAATGGCTCAACTCACGCCCCTCACGTAGCGACCGCCGTAAAGTGCTCACGCAACTAATTGATGCCATTGCCTACTTGCATCGTCGGCAAATTGTGCATCGCGACCTTAAGCCCGAAAACATCATGATTACGCGCAATGGCAACAATGTTAAGCTCATTGACTTTGGACTGGCCGACACCGATTATTATAGTGAACTTAAGCAACCATCGGGCACAGAGGGGTATATATCGCCTGAACAAAGAAAAAGTTTTACTACTGACTGTCGCAACGATATATGGAGTTTAGGACAAATTATTACCGACCTTCACTTAGGACGTATTTATAATAGTGTGGCCAAGCGCTGCACCTGTTCGATAGAAAAGCGCTACCAAAGCATTGATGAGGTGCAAACGGCTATTCGCCACAAACAACGCTGGTGCCTGTTGGCCGTTACATCACTTTTTATAATCATATGCTCACTGGTGGCATGGGGCTATTATCAAATGCAAATTGAAAATGGATGGCCGCGATACCAAAAGCAAGCACAGTTTAGGGTAGCCAACATTAAGTACACCTCATGGGGTGGTTTGGTAGCCTCAGCACAATTGTACCGCATGAACGAAGAAACAATTGTGGTGCCCGACGAAATGACATATAAAGGGCTAACATATAAAGTAACAGAATTAGGCTTTGATAGTTTTCGCAACAACACAATGCTAAAGCAAATTATAATAAAAATGTCAGGTGGTTGTTTTCAACTGCTTCGAGGTTCTTTTAAAGGTTGTAGACAACTACAAAAAATTTACTTTTATAATAATAATATGTCTTCAGATACCCTAATAGCAGGCATTGGTAGCGACATGTGGCCCACTCCCATTGACTCTGTGTTCGACGCACATCACTACAACGATGTTACCCTTTATGTTCCACAACATCAACTCAAGCAATATCGTCAGAGTGTGTGGAGCAAGTTTAAACACATTGAGGGCATTAAATATTAATGGCTAAGTAGGTATGTTGTTTTGCCCGAGTTTTTTTCATTCTACCGCTTACCGCAGAACACACAAGTAGTACAAAGCCCGAGAAAGCGAACTACCAAGTTTGCATGCTTTGAGCAATCACCAACACACTGGCCATTCGGCCTCAAACAAATAACAGCTTCCACCTTCCGCCACTCTTTTAACGAGTGAAGGTTGGTGGAAGCTGTGTTATGTGTGCTTATTCGCACTCAGCCAACAAAGCCCTGTGCTATTGTTGGCTCCACGCTTGAAATTCAGGCGCATACACACACACTACATGTGATATGCCTTGGGTGTAATGCCCTGTGCGATCAACAAAGTATTCCTCGACAAAACGATGTGTCCCTTTGCTTAACTTTTCAATAAAATAATCGGTCTGTGCATCGCGTACAGCACGATAAGCAGGCAAATCAATCTGCGCATCATAACCCGACAGGGGATGTTGAGGAACTAAATTAGCTGAGCGAGCAGCTGTGAGCGACACAAAGTCATAATCGCGGTCGGCCGTGAGCGTAAACACTTGACGCACATGGTCGCCCTTTTTGCATTGCGCCACATCATTGAGCGGCACCCACTCATTGCCTTGTTTTACCTCAAAGCTATGGGTTAGTAACAAGCCCTTGCCCTCAGTTTTCACCTCGCTTGCAGGTGCCATAAAGGTGGCATAGGCACAACCCCACGACAAGCCATCGGTGCGCTTGTCAACCTTAAGGCGCGTAGCCCCAAGGGCAGACTCGTCAGTGTAAGCTTGCTTTATGTACCCCACCGTTGCTGCCACTTCGGTTTCACGAGGCGCATTAAAGCCCACTATCCGCTTGTTATTATATAAGGTATAATAAAGAGGCTCATGCTGTGTGGTAGGCAGGATGGTAGTAGAATCGTTGCTCATTAAGAGTGCATACACCGCATCGGTGGTGGCACGTGAGGTTTCCCACATTTGTGTACGCTTGGCTTGTAACAACCACAAACGCAACTCATTAGCTGCTGCATCATTGCCAAAATAGTGTAAAGCCTCAATAGCTGCACACTGGGTAGGTATACGATAAGAGCGCCATGACCATTCGGCACGTGGTGTGTCAAAGTAACGTCCCATGTTAGGGTGAGTCACGGTGTGTTCTAACAAGCTTTTCATTGACAGTTTTGCCTCATCACTATACCCTGCTTCAGACAGCACGATGGCTGTGAGCGCCTTGCCATACATGGTGAGTTGATGACGCATAGTGGCAGCACGCTGCAACAAGTAACGAGCATCAGCATCGGGCTTTTGCTGCATAATGGTGCGCAAATAAAGGTAACGTAACTGCAACTCTGAAGGCACTAAGGTTGTTTTAAGCTGATGTTCTGTGCGCTTCATCTCAGTTACCTGCTCAGCCACTTGCTTTTGCAAGTAACCAAAGGCTTGCGCAAGCAAGAGATGCATGCGCGCATGCTGCGACAGCGTAAGCCGTTCGCTCCGTGCTATGAGTATGGCTACATCAGTGGTTATCCACGCATTGCCACTCATGCCAGGGAACCAACTGAATGAGCCATCGGGTTGTTGCAACGCCTTTAGCTTGTCAACTGCGGTGTAAAGGGTGGCTGCAGCCGCATCAGCATCGAACAGGTGGCGCAAGGCTGCTGTCCGCTGTTTTTCACTCTCAGCTTGCTGCAACCAGGGGGTGGCATCTGTTAACCCTTCCGTTTTTAAAGCAGTGAGCTGCTCCACCTCATGGGCATTACGCTTTACTAATTGCTCTACCTCAGGATGGCACTGCACTATGTGCTGCGCAATGGTCCATACATAATAGTTTGTAGCCCATTCAATAGCGTTTAAGTTACCTTGGGTGGCCGACAATGCAGGCAACGCTGTCACCGCATACCAAGTGGGATTTGACGATAGTTCAATGGTTAAGGCACGATGGGTAGCTCCCCTCACATTGAACAGGGTGTCTGTTGACAAATTATACACTCCCTTTTGGGTGAACGAAAAGGGCAGAGTGCGCGTAACTTTGACATCGGTGGTTAAAATGGGTAGATAATGTTCTTCGCCATCACTAAATCCGCTACCTTGTGCCGTTGTGCGACACACCAGCAAACCCTCAGCTTGAGCAGCATCGTAAGCTATGGTGTACACTTGGCTTTCGCCCGCAGCCAACTGTATGGGTTGTGTGGCTTTAAACACTGGGGCTTTGTCAGTAACACTGCTTAGCGTGAGCTGCAACGTAGCCTTTATGACATGGTTTGATAAATTGGTCACCTTAACGGGCAAGTCTGCCTTATCGCCTTTACGCAAAAAGCGAGGCAATGCTGGTTCTACCATAAATTCCTTGCGTGCCACAACTGTAGTGTCAATGCGTCCGTAGTTCATTTGCCTATCGTGCGCCAAGGCACAAAAGTTCCATTGCGTCATGCTTTCGGGCAAGGTAAAGGCTATGCTCACTTGCCCCTGTTGGTTGGTACGCAGGGCTGGACGGAAAAAGGCAGTTTCGGCAAAGTTGCTGCGCGGTGTTGCACTCATGCTCTCCCCCATTGCTACCTGTGGATTTACTGAGGTTTGCTTGTACAAGCGCACCTCTTGCCTGTCAGCAAGTGCATTCTTTGCCTCATGGGACACACCCACATTGGCCAAAGCTCGCATGGGACGCGGCCCCGCAGCCTCTATCATGTTTAATGCATAGTCTTTGTTTGCATAATCATCAAACAGTTCGCTGCGCCACGAACTAAAATGAAGGGTACGTGTTGCTAACATTTTGGGCGACAAACTGCCCCATAATGATGTGTTATAAGCAGACGCATTGCTGCTCCATAACACTTGAGGCAAGAAGCGACTAAAGGTTACAGCGTAGTCGGCCCATCGGCTCTTGGCCAATGCATCGAGCGAGGCATCATATAGGCATGCAGCCAACTGCGCTTGGGCAGGTGTGCCATCGGGGTGACTTACTTGTAACACCCACTCCTCATTCTGCCCTGGTGTAAGACGTGAGCGGAAGGTGTTCCACTGCAAAAGCAATTGCTTGTTGGGGGTGGGTTTTACCACTTCAGTTTCAGCGGTATAAAGATGTCCCTCATGCATCATGGCTATTAGCAAGCGAGCGCCATCGCCATAAAGTTCTTTATAGTTAAAGTCAAAATGGCGTAACTCGTTGCTACAAGTTATTCGTTGGCTATCAACAATGCGGTTGCCTGCTACCACGTCAACAAACAAGGTGGCTTGTTTGCATGGCGAGCCATAAACTACCTTTACGCTACCCGTTTGCTCGTTCTTTTCGTTATAAAAGAATAAGGGCGATTGTACATCAGCAGGTTGTTTATCGGTATAGCTAAACACTAACACCTCTGCCGAGTCGGCAGCAGCAGCCTCTGTGCTATAACGCAATACGTATTTGCCCGAAGGCAATGTGGCTAAAGCATCTACTTTGAAGGGATGTCCCGCTTCAAAGGTTCCTTGTGCATAGTCGGTGTCACCCTTACGCAAGGTGTAGGTGCCATGTGCTGGCATTGTCTGCCCCGATGCATTTAGCTGCTGAATAGTAAACATGGGCAAGGGCTTGCCTTGCTCACGACACAAGGTGGTTGGAACATCGGCTGTGAGCCATGCAGCATGAGTGGCTGCGGCCAAAGCAGCTGAACCTTGAACCGTTTCACCATTGTCGGCCGTAATGGTATAATGCAGAGTGTAGGTGTAACGATTGTAGCGTGATGGAGCTACTCCCTCAGCAGGGGGAGCTAACCACATGGGTAAAGTGAAATGGCCATCGGCTTGGGTGATGGTTTCGCCCGATTGTGGGGTAAACTCATCATCATCCCAAAAGTACCAAGCTGAGCGTTGCACGGTATACTGCACCCGTGCGCCGGCTATAGGCACTCCACTATAAGTTTGGGCCACTCCCTCAACACGTACCGTGTCGCCCAAACTATAGGCTTCACTAACGGGCTTTGTTTCGGTCGTAAAGGTGGGACGCTTGTACTCCTCGACCTTAAAGGTGTGTGTGGCCGAACTGCTACACTGGGTGGTTTGCAGCGTAAAATTGCCTGTTAAGCATTGTGCTGGCAACACAAAACTACCACTAAAAGTTCCCCACTCATCGGTACTAACAAGCAACGAGTCAATGACCTTGCGGTTGGCATTGCGCAATTGTAGGTTGATTTTATAGTCGCTCTCAGTTTTGTAATCATCACCTTGATGGGTAAACACCACGCCCGTGAATTGCACCTTTTGCCCTGGTCTATAAATGGCACGATCGGTGTAAAGCTGCACTTTTGTGGCAGCTTTCGAGCTATTGGTGTTGTTATAATAGCGTAAATGGTTAAGGCTAAAGAGTTCGGCTGCTTGGTCTTTGCCACTTGAAAGGCCATAAAGTACATCGTAAGCATTGGAATTGCTCATGATGTTTACCTCTCCCTTTTCGTCGGCAACATATACCTTTAGTTGCTGCAACTTAGGATTTTTACTGTCCCAACGATTATATTGGTATGCTGTTATTTGCGCTCCTGCTACGGGAGTTCCTGTTTGACTATTTACCACTGTAACGCGATTTTTCCCATTGGCAGTGGCTAACTTTAGGGCAGCTAAACTCGTTACGTTCAGGGTGGCTCCATCAAGGTGTTTGCCATTGGCCTTTAACTCAACATAGTAAATGCCAGGCTCGTTGGGTAAGGTGAATTGCAAACTATCTGACTGCCATGCGTAAGCTGCTGCAGGAGCAAACGTGTGCGACATTTGCCATTCGGCATGGTGCTGCCGAGCAGCCAGCGATTGCAAACGGCAGCCCTCATGACTGCGTAACTCACGTTGGCTATTGAACAAACGCACCATACGCAATTCAACTTGTGTTAGGTTACGTGCCGAAAGTTGACAACTTACTTGCTGATGGGGGTAGTAAGTTGTAGACAAATGCTCCATACGCGCTGAGGGTGTGGTGACACGTGCCACAAAGTTGCGCAAGACATTGGCTTGACTTCCTTTGCTACATTGTTCTATACCCTTTTGTGCCCAAGCATAAAGCACACTATCGTTGTGTGCGGCATGTGATTGCTCGCGTTCATAATTGTCATAGAGTGCAACTATTTGCTCATATACCTTTATTACCATAGGCGAAGTTGCGTATTCGCGGCTCAAGCTGCTTAGGGTGGCAAAATTGGTGGATGCTTCTATACGCCCCTTTACTTCAGCCTGTGACTCATTGCGTTCGTAAAGTTGTAAGCGTAGCAACAAAGCGGCATCTACAGCCCCATGCTCTTTGTAAAAGTTCATGACGCGCGTTAGCAATTCAGACTTCTCACTATGCTTTAAGCACGCAGACTCTATGCTGGCATCGAGCAACACGTGTAGCAAGTCGTTGTTAAAGTATTTACTATCCTTATGATACGTAAACAAGGGCAAGTATTGATTCACCTTAACTTGGGCCAAGGCCGACAAATCATGTAGCGAAGCGGCAAAGTGTTGTTTTGACCGCTCACGATAATCGCGCTCAGTTATGCGGTCGTTAGCCTCCATGTAGGCATAACATTGTGCCAAAGCTGCATGCTGCAAGGCTTTCATTACAGGCTGTTGCTCTTGGGCAAGCATTTGCTCAATGTCGTTTACGTAAACTTGTGCTGAATCGGGCGATACTTGTCCTCCATAAATGCGCAGCATGAGTAAAGCACGCAGCAACTGCGTAGCATTGTTCTCAGTCGTAGCCTTGAGGCGTATTTGCTCAACACCATTTAAGGCCGACTGCGGCAAGTCTTTTTCGGCATCACGTTGCACCTGTTCCCATAGTTTGTCATAACTTTGAGCTGAAATTCCTGCAACAAAAGCCAATGAGGCTGCCAGGGTTAATATCTTTTTCATAGCGGTTTGTCTTATGAATGAACGCAACGAATGTACAACAAAATGTATAGACTAACTTACATTTTACCAACATTTGGTAAAAAAAAGGCCTTTTTACACGAAATAGGGCTTATAAGTCCTTAGTGACAAAAAAAGTTTGTAAATTCGCAACCAAATTATTGCATGTAAAAAGGACTGAACACTAAAAATAATGGAACTTGATAAATTTGCCCGTCAACTGCGATTGATGGTAATGCTAACACAAAATCGCTCAACAACCATTGAGGAGGTTAGCAACATGCTCAATATGAGCAAACGTTCTATTTATCGCTACATTGACGCATTTAAAAATATGGGGTTCATTGTTAAAAAAGAAGGAACCCGCTACAGACTTGACCATACATCGCCATTCTTTCAAAGCTTGGCCGACTTAGTACAATTTAATGAAACCGAAGCTCTGACCATTAGCCGCGTGCTAAACTCCGTTTATGACAACACACCTGAAGTGAGGCACCTGCGCGAAAAGTTAGCTAACTTTTACGATACGGATGTACTATGCCGACATGGAGCTGATAACCGAACAGCACAAAACATTAACCAAATATTTCAAGCCATACGCGAACAGCGCGTGGTGATGTTTCGCAACTACCATTCTGGCTCAAGTGGCAATGTGTCTAACCGCATTGTTGAGCCCTACATGTTCATTAACCAAAACAGCGAGGTGCGTTGCTTTGAACTTACCAGCAACTTAAACAAAACGTTCAAAGTATCGCGCATTGGCACCATTGAGCAACTCGACTTGTTGTGGTCACACACATCAGAACATGCCCCTTTCTTTAATGACTTGTTTGGCTTTACGGGCGAGGCTCGCGTACCTGTTTCGCTCTTACTCGACCCTTTGGCGACCAATGTGCTGATTGAAGAGTACCCCGATGCTTCCCGACAATTATCTGTTCAAGCTGATGGACGCAATCGTCTTGACACTGAGGTGTGCAGCTATGTGGGCATAGGCCGATTTGTGTTGGGACTGTATGAAAACATTGAAATTGTTGATTCACCCGAATTTGCCATGTATATGCGCAAAAGAATTGAGAACTTGAAACTTTCATAAGCAAAGCAACAAACAAATAAGTAAGAGTTCAAAATAATATTACAACCCGTTGGCGGAATTTCAGGTTAACGGGTTAACAAGTTGACAGGTTAACAAGTAAGTATGCTTTACACCACTTATTATGTTAAAG
>URDV01000088.1 GCA_900546605.1 uncultured Prevotella sp. | reverse complement strand
ACTTACCTGTTAACCCGTTAACTTGTCAACTTGTTTACTAATTCCGCCAACGCGTTTTGAATATCTGCTTAAAAGGTGAATTTACCATCCCACGGCATCAAAGCCACAAGCTTTGTACCATTCGGTTTGGCGAAAACAAAGGTTCAAATCGCCATATCGGCAGCGCTCAGCATTGTTGGTGTATATGCTTTGAGGCACAAACATGCTCACCGACCTAAAGTTGTCGGTAGTAGTGGGTATTGTGAAGAAGGTGTTGTAGCCAGGCCCTACATAAATAGAGGGCGTGCCAAAGTGAGCCACCACAGCGCGGTCAAGAGCTTGTTGCAGTTGGGTGCGATATGGTTCGGCAAAAAGTGTGTTGATGGCCTGACGTGCATCGTAGTTATGTGGACGCCAATAAAAGCGGTAAGTGTAGTTTTGATAACTCAGCACTTGCGCCATGTCGGCTGACTGCCCATTGGCCAATAGTGAGTGAGGCAGAGCCTGCTTCATAAGGGCGGCCAAAGGCTCCAACTGGTCAGTTTGTATGCACGAAATGGCTATGCCCATGTGATCGTAAATGCTGTCGGCATAGTTTACCACATCATTGTAGTAAGTGAGTGCTATGCTATCAGGCGATTGTGCAAATAAGCCCGAACGGAGTAGATGTGTGTAGTAAGCCCCTGCACTATGTATAGACATGGGCGAGGCCACCACATAGTCGGTGGCGTGGCGTAGTGCGTAGGCCACCTCTAAGTTTTGCATAAGGCAAGCATCAAATAATATGTAGCGGCAATGCATGCCCGACTGAGCAATGGCTTGTGCCATGTCGGCCACGTTCATTTGTGTACCATCATCAGTCCACACCGAGTTATTGTCCGTGTCAATGCCAAACGAAAAAGGGCGTGCTGCCGCATAGATCATCTCTTTTATGGGATAATCAGTGTTGGTGGCAGGTAGCCAACCATCGGCATGCGACCACATAACCAATCCGTACTCTTGAGCTGGAAACTGCGTCTTGACCCATTGCAACACACTTTGTAGCGTGTTAGGGTCAGTTGAACAGAAGTCATGACTCCATTGCTGCACGAGCTGAGGCTGGCTCCATTGTCGAACTACGCGGTATAGGCGAGGCTTTTGTCCATCGTCAATAAAAAAGAGCATGCGGTCATTATTGGCCAAATATTGACGTCCGTTCATTATTTCAGCAGAGTCGGCAGCAACATTATTAATGAGTGAATTTTGTGCCGACATGTAAACAAGTACGGTGCGTCGTGCTGTAACCGAACCTGGTTCTACGGGGCCAGGGGCGGGGTCATCATTGTGACAACTGCACAAGAGTAGGGTAAAGAGTAAGAGTAAGTAGTAGGGCATGGTTATGAAAAAAAGAGGTAGACGATGCGTGAAGGCACATCTTACTTGGGTTGCACAAACTCAATAGTTACGTGCTTGAAGCCCAAAGATGTAAAAAGTTTTGTAAATTCGTTGCGAGCTGTTTGCTCAGCCGTTTGCAGGTTTTGTGGCGTAAGGCAACGTTGCATCATTTTGTTGCGTGCTTGTGCATAGAGTTGGTCACGTGCTTCAGGCGGAACACTGCCTCGTTCATAAAATGAGCGTGTGCGAGCTTCGTCAATAAAGTTGTTGTCCAACAATCCCACTTGAGGCAGTTGTAGGTGAGCAGTGGAGTCGGGCAGCGAGGTGAACCAATTGGCAGGAGCCTGTTTCATGTCAATGCCTATGCGCAAGGTGCCTTCGTAAATGCGCGTTAAGTGATCATTACCAAAGGTGCGATGGCGATGCCATTCCACCAGTTCTTCGGTGTTAATACTCAAAAATTCCCATTGACCAATGTCGCGCACCGATTGTATTTGTTCGGGTGTGAGGTCAATGCGAGTGTTGTGTTCCACCTTCAACTGAATGGGAGGGTGTTCGCTAACCTCCTTATATATATAGGCCACGGCTACTAAAGCCACGGCTATGGCCACCAGCCATACATAGCGTAGCAGGTTGCGTGCTTGAGTCATGTGCTTCATATTTGCTGTTATTATGCTTGGGTGGAATTATTTAACGGGTTAACGGGTTAACGGGTTAACAGGTTAACGGGTTAACGGGTTGACTTGTTACCCTGTTAACTCGTTACCCCGTTATTTCTTACTGTTTCACCATCTTCCAACTATTGTCGGTAATAGGTTGAGCAAATTGCAAACTAATGTTACTCTCTTTATAGCCCAACTGTGTGAGCAAAGGCACCAGTTGGCGCGTAGCACTTTGGCGTGCATATTCCTCAAGTCCGTAGCGCGAAAGGTGAGCAGTAATGCTGTCAGTGCCTTGATGGGCCAATTGGCTGATTTCAGCATCGGTGTAGCGAGAGCGCAGGGCATCAACATATTGTCGGGTACCCTTGTTGTCAACTCGCGTGCCAGTAATGATTACTTGCGGATTGGGCAAGGTGATGACAAGGGTGCTATCAGTGCGTTGCACATTGCTGGCCGAAAATTGCGCCAAGTCAATGTAAGCCTTGAGCGTAACATCAATAGGTATGGCAATGCTGCGGTGCCCCATGCGGGCGGGCAGGTCAATGGGCATGCCCAATACTTGTCCTTGAATGCGTGGGTCGTCAGTTTGCGTAACCAACTTGTGTATTTGCATTTCGGCTGTGTAAAGGCGGGCACAAGTTCTGACCCGCATTACTAACAAAGCCGTGGTGTCAGTGTGAGCAGCGGTGCCCCTTGTCGTAGCAGCGTTTTTTGCCTTGTTGCATGAACTAAAGCTACAAAGTGCTATGAGCAGCATTGCCCCCATCATGTGTAGTGCTTTCATACCATAATAATATAGGTGTAGAATGAGCCATTGTTGTAGGCTGCAAAAATACAGAAAATATGACAGCGTGTATAACTCTTCGCTTTGTTTTCTTGTTTATCTGCTCAAAGTTTTGTTATTTTGCTTGCTCAATAAAATAGTGTAATATTCGAATATGAAAAAAATAGTAGTGGTATCGGTAGCATTGTTACTTATGACGGCTTTGGTGTCATGTAGTGACAAAAAGAGTGATGCTAATGCCCCCTCAACTGATAGCTTGACCACCAACAATAGCAGCAATGCCCCCTATGCTGAACCCAATCAGAGCAATGCTTACACGGCAAAGTTGGGAGGCAAGGACTTTGAAATATCTATAGTACGGCAATCAGACAAGTCGTTGCCCTTGGTAACAGACGATTTAGGCAAGGAGTTTTATGATAACCGTGTTGATGTGGTTATTAAGTGCAATGGTCAGGAGTTTTACAAGCACTCCTTTACGAAAGAGGCTTTTGCCGACTTTCTCACCACAACCGCCGACCGACAAGGCACCGTGTTGTTAGGCATGGCTTATGATAGTGCTAAGAGCGATGCACATACCATTAGGTTAGGAGCGCAGGTAGGACAAGTAGGCATTGAAGAAGGACCTGCTTTTAGCATCGAAATTCCACTGGATGGCGGTGCTATGAGCATAGTTCGTGACAATAACCAAGACACAACAGGTGACGACATGACCGATTAATGTGTCTATTACCTCAATACATAAATACGAAAAAACATATGGCAAAAGAAGAAAATACAACAGCCCCTAATGCTGAAAAATTGAAGGCACTGCAAGCTGCAATGGCCAAAATTGAAAAGGACTATGGCCGTGGCTCTGTAATGCGCATGGGCGATGAACAAGTAGAGGATGTGGAGGTGATACCTACGGGCAGTTTGGCTCTTGATGCAGCTTTAGGCGTAGGTGGCTACCCCAAGGGCCGCATTATTGAAATATATGGTCCTGAATCGTCTGGTAAAACCACCTTGGCCATTCACGCTATAGCTCAGGCACAAAAGGTGGGTGGCATAGCTGCCTTTATTGATGCAGAGCATGCCTTTGACCGCTTTTATGCCAAAAAGTTAGGCGTCGATGTTGACGAACTGCTCATTGCACAGCCCGACAATGGTGAACAAGCACTTGAAATTGCTGATCAGTTAATTCGTTCGTCAGCCATCGATATTATTGTGATTGACTCTGTTGCTGCATTGACGCCTAAGGCTGAAATTGAGGGCGACATGGGTGATAACAAGGTGGGCTTGCAAGCTCGCTTAATGAGTCAGGCTTTGCGCAAGTTGACTTCAACCATTAGCAAAACGAACACTACTTGTATATTCATTAACCAATTGCGTGAAAAGATTGGTGTAATGTTTGGTAACCCCGAAACCACTACGGGTGGTAATGCACTGAAGTTTTATGCCTCAGTGCGCCTTGACATTCGCCGTGTAACCACACTGAAGGATGGCGACACACCTATAGGTAACCAGGTGCGCGTAAAGATTGTAAAGAACAAGGTGGCACCTCCCTTCCGCAAGGCTGAGTTCGAAATTACCTTTGGCGAGGGCATTTCACACGTTGGCGAAATAGTTGACTTGGGTGTAGAACTGGGCATTATTAAAAAGAGCGGTTCATGGTTCAGCTATGGTGAAACGCGTTTAGGTCAGGGACGTGATGCCGTAAAACGTGTAATAAAGGATAACCCTGAACTGATGGCGCAGCTCGAAACGCAAATTGCTGAAGGGCTAAAGCACCGTAATGAAGAAGAGTAACATAGCAGAGAAAGATGGAATATAAAAAGCATTACTCGGACGAAGAATTGGACGAAGTTGTTAGTTGGTTCAAAGCACATCTTGACGAGTTGCCCAATTCTATCTATATTGACAAGGCTACTTATGTGAAGGATTTGAAGCATACCGTAACGCTTTACTTTGACATTGTGGCTAAGTTAAAGGATAACCCTACTTATGCAGCACAAATACGCCACCTATTTTTAATGCGCGAGGCAGTGCAACGTGAGTGGGAAAAAAATAATCAATAATCAAATTTACAAAGAGAGAGAGCGTGTACTTATTTTTATAGGGGTCGCTGTCTCTCTTATTGCTTATAATAGTCGTTGGCGGATTTTGGAGTTAACGGGTTAACAGGTTAACAAGTTAACGGGTTAACGGGTTAACAAGTTAACGGGTTAACGGGTTAACACACTATATGTTATGTCAAAGCCATATAGGTAAGAAGCTAAAAAGATATGGACAAACTTACCTATTACCCCGTTAGCTTGTTAATTTGTTTACTAAATCCGCCAGCGCGTTCAATAAAAAATATATATGATACGCAGGAGTATTCGCAAATATAGCAATCGACCAGTTGACGATGAATTGTTGAACCATTTGCTCGAGTTGGCCGAGCGCACCCAAACCATGGGCAACTTACAACTCTACTCAGTGGTGGTAACACGCAGTGACGAAATGAAGCAAAGGTTAGCTCCGTGTCACTTTAATCAGCCTATGGTGACGCAAGCCCCCGTAGTGTTGACCTTTTGTGCCGACTATAATCGTGTGACTACATGGGCCGAATTGCGCAAGGGACATCCTGGCTATGACAACTTCTTGTCATATCAAAATGCGGCAACAGATGCTCTGCTTTATTGTCAGCGCTTTTGTGATTTGGCTGAGGCCGAGGGCTTAGGACTTTGCTTTTTGGGTACCACAATTTATCAGCCTCGGCAAATTATAGAGTTGCTACAATTGCCTCGTTTAGTGATGCCAGTGGCAACTATCACGTTAGGGTGGCCCGATGAGTCGCCTTCGCCTTCTACTCGTTTGCCCTTGTCGGCTATTCGTCATGATGAGCATTATCAGCCGCATACGCCTGCCACCATAAATCGTGACTATGCAGCTACTGAAAATGCACCTGAAAATAAAGAGTTCGTGCGCATCAATCACACCGAAACATTGGCACAGATTTTTACCGATATTCGTTACACAGCTAATGACTGCCGTGTCATGTCTGAAGGTTTGTTAGAGGCTTTAAAGCAGCAAGGCTTCATGTGATACGCTCGCATCACAAGGGCACAGCCTATGTGTTCCCTACATGAAAAGAGCACATGCAGTGGCTACTTGCAAAATCTAAAATTTAAACACAATAATCCCCATGTATACCTATTAATAATGGTGTACATGGGGATTATAAGTATTTAAGCAATAGCCTTAATCCAATTGTTCTTTGATGAAAGCTTCCATTTCAGGAATTTTCTCTTCAGCACGTTGCAACAAAGTGAGTTGGTTCTTTGAGCGCACCAAGTTGTGGTCGGCATACTGAATTTTGTAATAGTTGTCGCCATCTAAGTAGTCGGCAAAGAAACGTACCAACTGCATGTAGGGGAAGAGAGTGGCAGCGTAAGGCAAGTTCTCAATTTCGATAGGAGTAAGGAACACGCGAGCTGTTTTGAGATAGCCCTCAGTGAATGCCTTGAAAATGTCCATGCGGAACTGAATCTTGTCATATTCAGGACTATCCTCGGGCTGAGTGTTAGCGGCAGAGCGGAGGAAATCGCCATAGTCAGAGAAGATAAAGTTGGGCATAACTGTGTCAAGGTCAATGACACAGAGCACATTATCGTCTTCGTCAAACAATATGTTGTCAATCTTTGTATCGCAGTGGCAAATGCGCTTTGGCAATTTGCCTTCGCGGAAGAGGCGTTCGCTGCGGCACATATCGTCAGCACGCTTCTCAATTTCGTCAATAATGTCCTTTACACCAGCTACGCGACCTACCTTGTCAGCCTTTACAGCATCGTGGAATTGCTGCAAGCGGAATTCAATGTTATGGAAGTCTTTGATGGTTTCACCCAACTGTTCAGGTATGTCAGCCAACATAGCTTGAAAGTCGCCAAAGGTTTCGCCTACAATTTTCGAACCTTCAGGTGTAACACCACTCTTTGATACTGCATCGGGTATGAGCACCATTACACGCCAATACTTGTTGTCGTGAATGTAGTAGTATTTGCCATCTTTGCAAGGAATAAAGTGCAATACCTTGCGGTCAATGTCGTCGGTGTGCTTAGCTTCTAACTTTTTGCGGATGTGCGAAGTAACGGCTACAATGTTGTTCATGAGCATATCCACATCGGGGAAAATACTATTGTTGATGTGCTGCAATACGTAGTCGGGAGCATCGTCCTCAGCTGTAATAACCTTGTAGGTGGTATTAATCAATCCATTACCTAAGGGCTTCACCTCTGTAACGGTTCCTTTAATCTCGAACTGATTAGCAATATGTTGCAAATCTTTCTGTTCCATGATATGATTTGTTGTAATTGTTGATGAATGTTTTTGTTTGTGCTTTTGTCATTGTTTCTTAACAAGAAGCAGATGCAAATGTAATAATTTATTTTGAAAAAGTAATAGGGATTTGCCATATTTACGACAAATCCCTATTACTACGTGTAGGCGGAATGAGTTAACCCGTTAACCAATAATTCCGTCAATGCGTTATTACTACTTATTTAGTATCTTAAAATTTGGCCAGTGCGCAATCGACTACTGTTTGTCATGCGGTTGTTCTTAGCCAAAGTCTCTTCAGCAATACCCAATTTGTTGGCAATGGTTGAGAGTGTTTCACCACGTCCCACTTTGTAAAAGTGAGTAGCTGTGCTGGCAATGGCATCCTCGCTCGACATACTTTTGTGGGCTGCTAACACGGCAGAGGCATTTCCTGCATCGTTTTTATGAAAGGTGTAAAAGTCGGCCGTAACGTCCTGTGCTGGGAAGTTAAACAGCAGTTCGGGGTTAATGGCTTCACCAGCCAAGCGGGTTTCAAAGTGAAGGTGTGAGCCAAACGAGCGCCCTGTGTTACCACCTAAACCAATAGGGTCACCAGCTTTTACCATTTCATCACCATTGACTAATTGCTTTGACAAGTGGCCGTAAATGGTTTCGAGTCCGTTGTTATGACGAATGACAACGTAGTTGCCATAGCCACCAGCATCGTAACGAACCACACGTACCTTGCCATCAAAGGCTGCTACTATGGTGTCGCCCGTGCATACTTTAATGTCAAGTCCTTTGTGTACACGCTTAAAAGCGGGGCGGTAACCAAAGCGTGAGGTAACATTGCGTGAGGGGGTGGGCATACAAAAGCCGCGTAAGTCTATGCGGTAGCTTTCGGGCACGTCTTCACGTTTGTAGGGGTGTGCGCGGTTGGTTACCCATGTGTTATATACGTCGCTACTGAGGTCGAGATCCATGTCGCGGTCAACAGCACGCTGAATGGCAACGGAGTCAACTGCACGCAAACGGCGGTCAACAGGAGCTTGACGGGCTATTAAGTCTTGGCAATAAGCTGAAGCACCTATGCTAACCATTGCAATGGCAAGTGCAGCACGGCGCAATAAAGTCATATTCATTGGTTCTATGGTTTTGTAGTCAGAATTTTAAGTCAAAAGTAGCTATAGCGCATGCATCGTTTGAGTGCAGCTAATGAACAAAATGCTACCTTAACTAAAAATTCGCTGCAAAATTACGACTTTTTAATTACAATTGTTAGTTGTATAGTGTTAAAAATCACAGATTTAGCGTTAATGCTTTATCATTAACATCACTTTTTTTCTGTGGTGAAGCTTCTTATGTGTTGAAGGGTGGTGCTATTAATCCCCATATCATATTTAAATGAACGCTGCTAAAAATAATTTTGAGCACCTACTTCAGCTTATTGAAGTCGTATAAACTATTGAAAGTTTGACCTATAGGTCTAAAAAGTGCACCACGCAATCTTTCTATTTTTTACATATGAATGTCAAAAGGGGGTGAATTCTCTTATGTTCTTAAGAGTTTAGCAAAGCAAAATTCGTACATATATAGCATTCTAATACGCGTTGGCGGAATTAGTAAACAAGTTGACAAGTTAACGGGTTAACAGGTAAGTTTGCCAAGC
>URDV01000087.1 GCA_900546605.1 uncultured Prevotella sp. | reverse complement strand
AACATAGGTTTCATCGGTCACGTAGCCCGCTACGCTCCCTCTTCAACCTATGTTTATGAACGAAATACTGCACCCATTCATATCAACTAATTTTGAATACCTACTTATGACATGAACGCGTTGGCGGAATTAGTAAACAAGTTGACAAGTTAACGGGTTAACAGGTAAGTTTGCCGAGCTTTTTAAGTTTCCTGTCATTCTGGCTTTAACATAATAAGTGGTGTAAAGCATACTTACTTGTTAACCTGTCAACTTGTTAACCCGTTAACCTGAAATTCCGCCAACGCGTATACTTTATAACCTCATAACCTTAGAATTTACTATGCCTCATCGCTTCCATCAGTATTGCCCGAGCTGGGAGGAGTGGTAGGCGTAGTGCCTGTTGAACCAGAACCTGTGCTTGAGCCAGAACCATCATTACCCTTGTCACTCGACGAACCGCTCGATGGCTTTGACGAAGGAGCTGTAGACGAAGGGGTAGAAGTTGATGTTAGCTTACCCCCACCCGGAGTAAGGTAAGCATCGCTCACACCGCCATAACTCTGTTGCGCCCCTTGATAAGCCTCCTCACCTTGGTACTGCGCCAACAAGTCGTTTTCGCAAATGATGAACTGAGTCGAAACAAGCGTCTGACCATGCTGCTTGCGCGAGTGAACCCACACCATGCCGTGGTTGCCAAAGTCGTGAGTGCTTTGAGCCGCCAAGTAACTTTGCTGCACCGCAAAGCCGCGTTCATCGACCAGCGACAATAGCTTCGCTTTGTTATCCTTGTCCAGCACAATGAAGCAAGCATCCACCTCAGCCATTGGCACATTGGTCACCGCATTCACCTCCTGGGTTAGCAAAAAGTAAGTGAGCTGGTCGCCATAGCTGTACAACTTGTTGTGTTGCACCACAGCGTTCGAAAACTCCGCCACGGTGGTGTCGGCCGTAAGGGCCAAGTCGCCGAGCCAAATGTCTGTTACTGACTTGTTGCCTTTACCATTCACCTCGATGGGCTTTATTGTGCCCTGCGTAATGCCATAAGGGGCCACCAAGCAACTGCCAGCGTTCGCCTCAGCCTTGGTCAGATAAATGGGCTCCAAGGCAAGGTTCGTCGACACAAACTTGTTGTAGTCGTTACGTCCGTTGCGAGTGCCGCCAAAGGCCTGTTTCATGTAGGGCGACAACACCTGGTACATGCGAATGACGTTGGTCCACTTCATGCGTTGTCGTTGTTGGCTCTCAGTTTTGCTGTCAGCCATCTGCTTGATTTTTTCAGACACAATGGTTTGACCACCATTTTGCTTGAAAGTGAGGTTACCTAATGAACCTTTGATGTTTGAAAGAATTCCATTAAACTTTGCCATGTGAAAAAATTTTTTTGAGTTGAAAATGAAAATGTTGAGAAGGTAAGCAAGAAATGCGTGTTAACTAAAATTTAGAAATCGGCAGTTTTTACATTTTCCTTGCTTTTCCTATGTTCCTTCTATCATTTCCGTATCGCTCCCGTATCAATCCCGTATTGTTTCCGTATTGTTTCCGTATTCCGATACGGGATTGATACGGGATCGATACGGGATTGATAGGAGGACGATAGGAGGAAGATAGGAGGATGATAGGAGGATGAAACCCTAATTGGGGAATTTTGATAGCAGTGCGTTTTGTGAACTGTTTTCATTGTTTGTGATTTGTTAAGAATTGATGGGGCTCATTTTTGCGGTCAGTAAGCGTGTGGTAACAGCATCATTTTGCGTCTGCAAAAATAAGCGTAAAACGGAGCAAATGCAAATCCGTTCAAAACTATTCTAAAACCATTCTAAACTATTCTAAAACCATTCTAAACTATTCTAAAACCATTCTAAACCATTCAAAAACCATTCAAAAATTGTTCAATTGGGTTCCATTTACATACGGTGCGGTGTGAAAAATGGTGGGGTGTTCAGTTTCCTATTCTTGTTTTTTTGACTGCCTATTTGCCAATGCACCCGATTTATAGCACAAGTTTGGGGTATAACCGAAACTTGAATGAGTTGAATATACAGGACATGTTAAGTTTAAATGTCGATGAAAACGACCTTTTTTACCCCTTTAGCTCATTGCCCGTCTGAATGATATGGCACAATTCATAAACATCGTGCTCAAAGCTATCGCGCACCTTGGCCCTGTTCTTCATGGCCGTTTTATAGTTATAAATGGTTTGGGTAGAATAAAACAGCAAAGTAGCAATTTCAGAGCTGGCCGTCACCCCCAATCGCATCAAGGCAAAAATACGTAGTTCGGTAGTCAACGCCCTCTC
This sequence comes from uncultured Prevotella sp., assembly GCA_900546605.1. Taxonomy (GTDB): domain Bacteria; phylum Bacteroidota; class Bacteroidia; order Bacteroidales; family Bacteroidaceae; genus Alloprevotella. Next base: position 6,492 of record URDV01000087.1, on the reverse strand, counting down.
GTTAGGAGGAACAATTTGTGCATCATCGCGCAGCAAAGCATTCAGTTGCTTCACAAAGTCGGGGTAAAGCATGATGAAAACCCTATCAAACCGGTCGTAAAAGGTAGTAGCCTCTTCCTCTTGTATGCGTATGCGGTTTACCTTAGCTTGCAATTCATCCGTCTTACCCGCTTTAATGCAGCGCAACACCATTTTGCGCAGGTTGTCAAGCTTGTTAATGTAAATAGCACTAATGTCAAGAAACAAACGCATATAGGTTTCGCGCTTTTTGTTTGTCTCTCTCATTTTATGGTTCAATTCTTCCAACAACTTATTCTTCTGGTGCAGTTGCAAGCGTCGTAGGTTCAATTTTTTGTTTTGCTTGTAGGCAAACACAATGAGCGCAACCAGCGTGAGCGTAAGCAAACTCATTCCGCCTAAGCCCCAATAGAGCAGTGTGGTGCGCGTGTTGAGTTGTGATTGGTAGGCAGCAACAATTTTGGGCAGAATGCGCGAAATTTCGAGCATTCGCAGTCGGTTATTGTAAAACTGCGCGTCCTCCATCGAGCAGTAAATGTATTTCACAGCGCGTCCTGAATAACTGTCATCCTTTTCGTATAAGTAGAGTGAGAGTTCTTGCAGCGCTAAATTTTCTTTGAGTGGGCAAACTTGGTCCGAAATGCCCGCCTGCACCATGTAGTGTTCATACATATCTGTACGTCCTAATGCCTTGTAGCAGCGAGCCAAAGCATACGCCGATGAGGCATAAAGGCGATTGTTAATGCCCACTTGCTGTAACACATGTTGGTAGTATTTCATGCTTTCAACATTATGGTTGCTGTAAAACAAAGCTTCACCTGTAAGATAATGTTGCATGGCACTACCTTGTGGACAATACTGTATGGCTTGTTGCAGATAATGCAAGCGTAATTGGTTAAATTGCGGGGCAAACTCTTGGTCATCGCAATAGGCCGACCAAAAGTTGTAAAGCCATGTGATAGCGTAATAGTATTTAAACTTCAACGAGTTGGGCAAACTATCGGGTTGTATGCTTTTTAATATCGCTTCGGCTTGGCTATAATATCCACTTGTGGCCAATAATAGGCCGCGTTGAATGCGAAAATTAGTGATGAAAAGGCTATTTTTTGACCGTTGGGCCAATTCGGCACCGCGTTTCACATACACCATGGCCGAATCAAACCTAAAGGTGTAGTACTCCTCAAATATGCGGTCGTAAAGTGCCAATTGTTGTGGTGGCGTGTGTGCATTGCGTAGCTGCTGTTTTATGTTGTCAATGCGTAGCTGTTTGGCCGTAATATATGAGTTGCGGTGTGCTACAAAACTGTCAAGTCGCTCCAAGTCGGCTGTGTTGGCCCACCCTGAGTGACAACAAATGCATACAATAAGAAAAATCAAAGCGCGGAGGTGAAACATATGCCGTATGGTTTACATGTTAAAATGAGTATAGAGAAAACTTACCCCTTTGTGTGCAAAAATAAGCATTTACTTTTTAATAAGTATATTCTACTTTGTGAAAAATATAAATTAGTTAAAATGGTTTGATAATCAGTTTGTTACAAATGTGGTATTTTAAAAATAATCTACTTACCATTTACTTACATTAGGTTTTCGCTGCCCCGAGCCGTAATTTTGTCATCGAAATCGCAAACGTGCAGTTTTGCAATGATAGTGTTGCAAACGGCGGTTGTAAATGAAAACTTGACAAAACAAATATTACCATCTACAAAACATATTCATACCAATGAAATCAGTTACCTTTCAAGCGCTAACCTCATGCGTATTGCTCGCTGCAAGCATGCAGGCACATGCACAAACTACTACTGCTACAGCGCAGGACGGCAAAGGCGAAGAGCGAAACGTAATGCTTAATGCAGCTGATGCCAACAAACCTCGCGAAATTCAAATAGGTTTACCCAGTGAGGACGTTAATGTATATGAGAATGGTCTTCCTGCTGTTTATTCCTCATCCGTACACAAGCTTTCGGCTCATTGGCGCAACGATGCCAGTTTAGGAAGCACGGGCTTGCTTTCACCATCAGAGTCGGCCATCACAACGGGCAATATAGCCTATTCAGTAACGGGTTTTACTGATTTAGGACAAAAGGACTTTCATGGCAAGCTGAACTATCGTGTTAACCACTTTGGTATGCAGAACTTTGATGTAAACTTTAGCGGTGGAATCGGTAAAAATTGGCTCTATAATGCAGGAACTTATCAAAACTTTGACCCAGGTTCGTTTAAGTTGCAATATACTGATTATGCCGACCGCACTCAAATTTACCACGTGGGTTTAACACGCATACTCAATGAGGGCAAGGGTTACATATCATTGCAGTATAAGCATGCCAATAGCAAGAACTCTGGTAACTTTGCCAATGCAGCCCCTTTTATATATGTAGGCGATGGCTCTATAAAGAAGGTAAATGGCTTTGACCCAGGACGCAATTCATATGTTCCCTACAATGGTTCGTTCACTTATATGGACATTATGAACGGACAAAAGAAGACGTGGAATTTTAACAAGGGTAGCGAGAACCGCTCACATGAGGTGGCTTTGCTCACTAATTACAAGTGGGACAGCGGTTTAGAATGGAAGTTTGATGCCAAGTTTATGTATGTGCCAGTGGCCAACTATGTAGACTTTGGTGGAAGCACCATTAGTGAAGTAACGGCTGCTGATGGTTATACACTCGATGAAAACGGCCAAAATGCATACGAAGGCTTAATTGAAGGTCGCCGCACGTGGTTACACTTTGGCAAGGTAACCAGTGGTATGTTTACCACCGAACTTAACAAACAATGGGGCGGACACAAGGTGCGCTTAGGCTTGAATGAGTGGTATTATCATTTGAACTATCATTCATCTTCACTACAGTGGACGGGAACAGTGAGTCCTTATCCGCAGGTGTTATACACAATGGCCATCGACCCCACTGATGCTACTCAGAGTGCCAAACGCACTCAGTTCTATGGTTTCAACGAATTAAGCCCCGAATACACCAAGGGTTCTGAAAACAAATTGGCGTTATATTTAACTGATAATTGGAAGATAACCGATAAACTCAACCTTTACTATGGTGGACGTCTTGAATATTACCGTATGTCGGCCGACCAAATAGCTCAGTCGCGTTTTTCAGGGTTCCACATTGGCGATTATAACACCTATAACACCGATGAAAACGGACAAATTGTAACCACACAACACAGCATACATCCAGCAAATGTTACTAAAAACAAGTTGAACTATGCTGCAACAGCTCAATTGACCTATGACATTGTAAAGGGCTTTGGCATTATGGCCGATGGAACCATTGCTACACGTTATCCGCGTATTAGCGACTATGCAGGCACAGGTCCTACGGCAGAACAATACAAGCGTGTTACCATTCCTTTGGTGCGTGGTGGCATTTACTACCGAAACAACTGGTTAGATTTGTCGTCAATGGTTACCTACATTGCCAAATCGAACAATATTGACCAGCAGAATCTTACCAAGCCTGGTACAAGCGAGGGTAAGACCGTGTTGCTCATTTATAACATTCAAACAATAGGTTGGACCACTACTGCTGAGATTAAGCCCTTTAAGAACTTCTCGCTCCATGCATTGTTCACCTATCAAAAGCCTGTGTACAAAAACTACAATGCCAGCGTAACCTTTAGCGATGGTCAGCAAATGGGTGTGAATGCTAACAATATGATTGTAAAGGAAATTCCGCAAATTTTAGTAGAACTTGATCCTAAGTATAACATAACGAAGGACTTGAACGTTTGGCTTTCATTCCGCTACTTTGGCAAAACTTATGCTAACTTGCAAGAGGCACTCTACTTTAATGGCCATTGGGAAACCTTTGGTGGCATTAACTGGAATGTGAACAAGCGTTTGTCATTGGGAGCCAGTGTGGTTAACTTCTTGAACCAAAAGGGTGCCAAGGGTACTATCAGTGGTTCAGAACTTATCAAGAAGGCTGATGCAGGACAATATGCTGGCAAGTATATGAGTGGTAGCTACATGCGTCCTCTCACATTCGAGTTCAGCGCAAGCTTTAAGTTTTAAGTAAATAAGTGACATTTCTTAGTACACATACATCTTATCTAACATAACAGTTACTATAAAAATGAATATATTACCTAAAATAACGTTGATGGCCATGGCATTGGCCACAACTGCTCTCAATGCACAAATAGTGCGTGTAAGCACTCAAAATACTGACCTCGTGCTGAAGGTTTCGCCCAAGGGTCGCCTATATCAGGTGTACTATGGTGACAAACTCAAAAATGTGGCCGATTATGACAACATATCGTGGAATACCTATGCAGCGTCAGATGGTGCTGTAACCACACGTGGCCATGAGGTGTACGCAACTTCGGGCAACGAGGACTACTTTGAACCAGCAGTGGCTATTACGCATGCTGATGGCAACATGACCACTTACCTCTATTATAAAGGGGTGGAGACGAAAGCCATTGATGGTGGCACCGAAACCATCATTACCTTGCAGGATAACAAATATCCCGACACCGTGAAGCTGCACTATGCGGCTTATGACAAGGAAAATGTGATTAAGGCTTGGACCGAGATAAGCCACAACGAAAAAAGTGCTGTTACCTTGTGGCGTTACAGCAGCACGATGCTCTACTTTGACGCTTCAAAGTACTTTGTAACTACTTATCATAGCGATTGGGCCAAGGAAGGACAGCCCGAAACAGTTCAACTCACTACGGGCAAAAAAATTGTCGATACAAAGTTAGGCACACGTGCCGCTATGCATGCTGAACCCTTCTTTGAACTGGGCTTGAATGAACCCGCTAAGGAGAATGAAGGCAATGTGGTGCTCGGCACAATAGCTTGGACGGGAAACTTCCGCTTTACGTTTGAAGTGGACAACGTAGGTGGCTTGCGTGTGATTCCGGCTATCAATCCGTATGCCTCTGATTATAAGTTAAAGGCTGGTGAAACCTTTACTACGCCAGAGTTTATATTTACTACCAGCAGCACGGGTATAGGTCAGGCCAGCCGTAACTTGCACGATTGGGCACGCCGTTACCAAGTGAACATGGGCATGGGCGATCGCATGACATTGCTCAACAATTGGGAGAACACGGGCTTTGACTTTAACCAAAAGAGTTTGGCTGAACTGATGAAAGATGCCAAAGACTTAGGTGTAGACATGTTCTTGCTCGACGATGGTTGGTTTGCTAACAAATATCCGCGCAAGGATGACCATGCTGGATTGGGCGATTGGGATGTAACACATAGCAAGTTGCCCGATGGCATTCCTGGTTTGGTACGTGATGCTAAAGCCGCAGGCGTGAAGTTTGGTATATGGGTAGAACCTGAAATGGTGAATCCTAAGAGTGAACTCTTTGAAAAGCATCCCGACTGGGTAATTCAGCAACCTAATCGTGACACTTACTACTATCGTAATCAGTTAGTGCTCGACATCTCTAATCCTAAAGTGCAGGATTATGTGTTTGGCGTAGTTGATCGCATTATGACGGAGAATCCTGATGTGGCCTACTTTAAGTGGGACTGCAATAGCCCTATTACCAATATCTATTCTCCTTATCACAAAGGTAACCAAGGCAACTTCTACATTGACCATGTACGTGGAGTTTACAAGGTGATGAGCCGCATTAAAGCTAAATACCCGCAGTTGCCTATGATGCTTTGCTCAGGTGGCGGTGGACGTATGGACTATGAAGCGTTGAAGTACTTTACAGAGTTTTGGTGCTCTGACGATACTGATCCGTATGAACGCCTTTACATACAGTGGAGCTTGTCAAAGTTCTTCCCTGCCAAAACGATGGGTTCGCACGTAACCAATTGGAACAAAAAGACATCTGTGAAGTTCCGTACTGATGTGTGCAGTTCATGTAAGTTAGGTTTTGATATTGACCTAAAACCATTGAAGGGTACCGATGATTACACTTATGTGCAGCAGGCCGTAAAGAATTGGAGCCGCCTAAAACCTGTTATTTTAGATGGCGATCAATATCGTTTGGTTTCACCTTATGAAACGGATCACAGTGCACTGAACTACGTGTCAAAGGATAAAACTCATGCCGTACTCTTTGCTTACAATTTGCACCCACGTTACAAAGAGCCTCGTTTACTCAAGGTGCGTATGCAGGGTCTTGACCCTCAACGCCAGTACAAGGTAGAGGAAATTAATTTGATGCCTGGCACTACTTCAACATTCGACTTTAATGGTAAGTCATTTAGTGGAGACTTCTTGATGAAGGTGGGACTTGACGTTCTCAGTCCTGATGAGGGTACCAGTCATGTGTTTGAACTGAAATAAGGGTAACAGCCTAAGGGATTAGCCTTAGGAAAAAGATAACGTTTTTAGAGGTTAGAAATGCGGGCTTGCAGCTTGCGAGTGAAATAACAACATTCGCATAGCTTGCAAGCCCGCTGTTTTTTTCAGAATAACCCGTTGGCGGAATTTCAGGTTAACGGGTTAACAAGTTGACAGGTTAACAAGTAAGTAT
>URDV01000086.1 GCA_900546605.1 uncultured Prevotella sp. | reverse complement strand
ACCAGTCATGTAATACTTTTTAGTACCTTTGCCATCTAATAAATAATACACTACATGAAAAATCAAAAAAAAGAACTATTCAAAACAACCGATGGACATAACTACCTATGGCCATTTGTGTTAGTCACGAGTCTCTTCTTTTTATGGGGTTTTGCCCATAGCATATTAGATGTACTCAACAAGCACTTTCAAGAAACCATGCACATAGGCAAAACAGAATCAGCCTTGGTACAAGCAGTAGTTTATGGTGGTTATTTTTTAATGGCACTGCCTGCGGGACAAATTATCAAACGCTATGGCTACCGCTCAGGCGTAATTGCAGGACTATTGCTCTATGGCATTGGTGCATTACTATTTATTCCTGGCGGACAAATATTGTCATTTCCTTTTTTCCTCTTCTCACTGTTTATTATAGGCTGTGGACTCACCTGCTTAGAAACTGCAGCTAATCCCTATGTTACCGTTTTAGGTAGCAATGAAGGAGCTGCGCAACGCATCAACCTTTCACAGTCATTTAATGGATTAGGATGGATTGTAGGGCCATTAGTAGGCGGTCACTTTGCCTTTTCAGCTGGCAACAGCCAAGGGGCTATATCTGTGCCCTATGCTATTATCGGTGTGGTAGTTTTATGCGTAGCTTTCATTTTTATGCGTGTCAAACTGCCTGAAATTGAAACGGAAGAAGCCATCAGCTCTGACACATCGTCACACGAATCTTCATTGTGGCAACACCGCAACTTTGTGTTAGGCATGATTGCCTTATTTATGTACGTAGCTGCTCAAACAGGCATCAACAGTTTCTTTATTAACTATGTTACTGAAAATGCCAATGTAAGCAATGTTACAGCCTCGCTATTATTAGGCTTTGGGGGCATGGGACTATTTATGATAGGCCGTATGGGAGGCAGTTGGCTCATGTCGCGCATTCAGGCTGAACGTGTGTTACTTTATTGTGCCATAGGGGCTACATTAGCCATGGCTATATTGCTAACTGGAGCTGGCGCTATGGGGGTTATCGCCTTCTTTGTGTGCTACTTATGCGAAAGCATTATGTTCCCCACCATCTTTGCCCTTTCATTACGTGGTGTGGGCCGGCACACCAAGTTAGCCTCATCACTGCTCATTATGTGCATTGTGGGAGGAGCCATTGCACCCGTATTGATGGGACTGATAGCTGACCACTTCAACATGGCTTTAGCCTTTATCATACCGCTCATTTGCTTTGTTGTTATTGCAGGCTATGCTCTTCAGCTAAAAAAAGGATTTTGAACACATACAAAAGTTCGTTTAAAAAAAAGACGATTAAATAGTGTTTATAACTATACGCAAGCAGCATGTTAAATGATGAGATATATACACTTATAGCACAACAGTTTGGCTGCCCCTTTACACCTACGCAACAGCGAGCTGCCACCTTGTTAGCACACTTTGTTACCACGCCACAACCTCATGCAGCATGCATTCTACGCGGTTATGCAGGTACGGGTAAAACATCACTTGTTGGTGCATTGGTTAAAGTGATGCGCTTGCTCAAACGCGATGTTGTGTTACTTGCCCCCACAGGACGTGCTGCTAAAGTTTTTGCTCACCATGCTGGCACAGCTGCCTACACCATTCACCGCGTCATTTATAGGCAGCAAACATTTCAAGGCGAGGGCACGCGCTTTTCGTTAGGTTTTAACAAACTACGCCATGCCCTGTTTGTTGTGGACGAGGCTTCAATGATAAGCAGCGGTGCAGGCTCAATGGGTGACTCGTTATTTGGCACAGGAGAGTTGATGGACGACCTCATCAGCTACGTTTACTCAGGTGAGGGTTGCCGACTACTCATGGTGGGCGACACCGCACAATTGCCCCCAGTGGGCGAAGAGGATAGTCCTGCACTACGCGATGACGTACTGAAGCGTTATGGTTTGTTAGTAGGCAGTGCCGACTTAACCGAAGTGGTGCGCCAAAGCAGCGAGAGCGATGTGCTAACAGGTGCCACATTAATACGCACATTACTGATGCAAGGCTTTGAGGGCATCCCCCCCATTCACACCGACCGCCAAGGTGAGGTGCGTGCTCTGCCTGGCAACGAATTAATTGAAAGTTTGGTGAGCGATTACCAAACGTATGGTGCCGATAGTGTGATTGTGGTGACACGATCAAACAAACGAGCCAACATTTATAACAACGGCATTAGGTCACGCATATTCGATCGCGAGGAGCAACTCACCCGCGGCGACTTGATAATGGCAGTTAAGAACAACTACTTTTGGACAGAACAATATGCCAAAACATTGGGCAAAGACGAGAGCATGCCTTTAAGTTTCATAGCCAATGGCGACACGGCTGAGGTGGTACGCATACGCAATGTGCACGAACAATACGGATTTTTGTTTGCCGACGCTACCCTTCGCTTTGCTGATTATGATGACTTTGAAATGGACTGTCGGGTGCTACTTTCAACCTTACAATCAGAGTCACCCTCACTCACACGCGATGAGAGTAACCGCCTTTACGAACAAGTATTGGCCGACTATCAGCACATTCCGCTAAAAAAAGATCGCATGAAAGCTTTGCGTCAAGACCCTTATTACAACGCTTTGCAAATAAAATATGCCTATGCCGTTACGTGCCACAAGGCACAAGGCGGACAATGGGCGCGTGTGTATGTTGACCAAGGATTTGTGCCTGATGATGTTAGTTGGTCATCTTACCTACGTTGGCTTTACACAGCCTTTACGCGCACCACTGAACGCGTATACTTAGTAAATTGGAACACCAACGATGATTAGGCCATCATCAACATGTTACACATAACAAATAAGGCTGACACACGCCATTGCATCAAATAAAACAGCTATGCAAGATGTGTGTCAGCCTTTTTTGTTTTTAAGAGCCAAGCTGTACAAGTCAGTTATTGTGGTTGCAAACGTATGCCCACATTCGATATGCCAGGCAACATTTCGCGTCGCATAATATGATAGATGCTAATGTCAGCCCATTGTCCTGCTTGCAAATGTTGCATACGCCAAGGCAAGTCAAACTGGTAAAGAGTAACACCATGTCCTTGAGGGTCGCCAAATTCGTTGGTCAACTGCATCTTTATCGTGTCGAGCATCACTTGGTCAGGGTGATGCCATTGTTGGCGCACCACCATCCACAAGGTTTGATAAGGGTAAGGTGTCGATGACGAAGTACGTACCCCTATGCTCAAGTTATAAACACCCGAGGCATCAAGCGTATCAACATGAAACTTTAAAGTATCGCCTGGCTCCCACCCCTCAACAGATGTTGAACAAAAGTCATAAGCCACAGGACGTTCACCACATGCCACAAAGCAAGTAAAAGCACAGCACAGTAACACGGCAACGGCCCACAGTTTGATATGAATCAAGCTACGCATTTTGTGCAAAAAGTATTATTGTTTACCTTTTTCAGCATTCGGCTGTCCGTTTGTTCCACCATTTGGTCTGCGTGGAGCACCTTCGCGACGATTGCGTGTACCCTCACGGCGGCGGTCATTACGTTGACGGTCATTGTTACGCTGACGGTCACGACGCGACTTTTCTTGCTTTCCGCCATTATCCTCAGCAGGAGCAGCCTCCACCTCACGTCGATCATTTTGTCGAGTCCGTTCGTTTGAATGGTCACGTTCAGAGCGTTCAGCGCGTCCACGACGTCGATTGTTATTACGTCCCTTATTGCCACGTCCTTTATCAAAACGCGTCAAATCATCTTGTTCAGCCAAATCAAGCGAACGCGGAGGTTCATTATCAGTTTCAGCCAAGAGCGAAGTAGGCTTTTCACCTGCAGCGTTCATAGCTATTATTTCATGGGCACGTTCAGCCGTAATTGTAACAAGGTTTACAGCCATGCGGCGATCGGTGCTATAAGTTATCAACCCAGCCAAAGTGTCAACCTTGAAACAAAAATAAATGCCATCTATTGTTTCAAGCGTAACATTACGTTCAGGAAGTTTACGTGCGGCCTCCATGTAGGTGTCAACTTCGTAGTTCAAGCAACACTTCAACTTAGCACACTGCCCAGCCAACTTTTGCGGATTGGGGGTAATGTCTTGGAATCGTGCAGCAGCCGTACTCACAGAGCTAAAGTTTTTCATCCAAGTAGCGCAGCACAATTCGCGGCCACAAGGGCCAATACCACCAATGCGGCCAGCCTCTTGACGAGCACCAATCTGCTTCATTTCAATGCGCACATGAAAAGCTTCTGCCAACACTTTTATGAGTTTTCTGAAGTCAACACGTGCATCGGCTATATAATAAAAAATGGCTTTGTTACCATCACCTTGATATTCAACATCGCCAATTTTCATTTGTAAATCCAGGTCCTTAGCTATTTGTCGCGACTTAATCATGGTTTCGTGTTCACGTGCTTTAGCCTCTTCATACTTTTCAAGGTCATTAGGGCGCGCTTTACGATACACACGTTTTATTTCAAAACCAGGTTTTAAGTTAGCCTTTTGCATTTGCAACTGCACCAACTTGCCTGTGAGCGAAACCACACCAATGTCGTGTCCAGGTTGTGCTTCCACCGCCACAACATCACCCTTTTGCAAGTCAAGGTGATTATCGTTACGATAAAATCCCTTACGTGTATTTTTAAATTGCACTTCAACAAAGTCCGTTACTTGTTGATTGCCTGGAACATCGGCCAAATAATCATACGAGTTGAGTTGGTGATCGCTTCGTCCGCAACCTTTGGCAGGTAATCCACGCAGATGAGCATCACCCCAATGGCAAAAGTCACAGCCACCGCCAGCACATCCTTGGCAATTGCCATTTTGACAACCACCCGAGCACTGCTCGCATTGTGAAGCCGAAGATGTTATATTATTATTATCAGCAGTCATTTGTATATTTGTATATAGTGGAAGAGTCGGAAAGTGGAGAGTTGAGGAGTTGAGAAACTAAAAAGTTGATTAACTAAATTAACTTTATAACCTCATAACCTTAAAACTCAGAACTTACTTTATCAGTAGCACAATCATTTTAAGCGAGAAGTCAAAGAAAACCATATTAGCATTCACATTACCTTCAATATCGCGTTGTGCGGCTGAGAGTTCATCCATAATGCCTATTACATTGCGCTCATTAATAAAACGAGCAAAATTAACGGCAAACTCCGACTCTTGTCGGTTCATATAGTTCAACTCCACATTGTGAAAATTGTACATAAAGTTCTCGCGCACCATGCGTTGCGCGTATTCAAGAAAAGCCTTTTGCTTTTCACGTCCCCATTGCGCTATTTGTTGCGACCATTCATACAAGTCCTTTATCTTGCGCATGTAGCACAAGCGCATGAATAATACAAAAAGGTCAAAGAACTGTGCAGTGTCGGCATTCATTGTCACTTGGTCAAGAGCCGTGACATAACTGCCTGCTGCAGCACGCGCCATCATGTTAGCATCGTCGGGCTGCAAACCATTTAATTTTTGCAAAGCCTTTGATATTTCTTCTATACTAAGTGGGGCAAAATCAATGCGTTGCGTACGGCTCAATATGGTCGAGAGCAAACGTTCAGGATGGTTGGATGTAAGAATGAACACCGTCTGCTTAGGCGGTTCCTCTAATATTTTCAACAACTTATTAGCACATTCCACATTCATTTGTTCAGCTAACCAAACAACAATCACGCGATAGCCTCCTTGACTACTCACATTGGCCAGTTTAGCAATAATGTTATTAGCCTCAGCCACATTAATTACCGATTGTTGTTTTTCCACACCCAAAGTATTCATCCATGCCTGACGACTAAAATAGGGCGACTGAGCTATTTGCTTACGCCATTCGGGTAAGAACTGATCGCTCAGCACAGCCGACTTTTGTCCTGTAGGCTTTATGGTGGGAAAAATAAAATGTAAGTCGGGATGTGCCAACTTTTTAGCCATGCAACATCCTTGACACACGCCACAAGCTTCACCATCGGCCGTAGGGTGTTGACACAACAAGCGTTGAGCCAAAGCGAGTGCCATAGGCAGTTTGCCACATCCCTCAGGCCCTGCAAAGAGCAAAGCATGTGGCATGCGGTTTTCAGCGAGCATACGTTTTATTTGCTGCTTCACCATATTTTGTCCTATCACATCATCAAAGCGCATAGTGTGAATGTATTTTTTGCATTGACTTACAAAGTTAACATTTGGTGTAATAAGCGCCAAGGCTTTTTCAAAAAAACGTGTTTTTTAAAAGGCTATTTTGCCATCTACACTCTTGCTTACCCAACATGAGCATTATTTTTGCCACTCATTTTACTTGTTCATCCATTCTGCGTGTGAAAAACTTAAGCAACAAGCGTTTCATGCAATTTCGCAGGTCTACATTGATTTTTAACCACACATTTTGTAGCTTTGCATCATCAAACGTTAACGGCTTAAACGCGTGAGGGGAAAAAAATCCATCAAAAAGCAAGTACCCCCCATCTCAGCAAAACTGTTAAACATTACACTTACACATGCAAACTACTCGATTCATCACCGCGCTACGTTTCCCCTTAGCACTACTCGTAGTATTTATTCATAGCTATAACAGTGTGTGGCGCACCGCAGCCCACACCCAAGTTGAGCCACTTGGCACATTGCTCTCACGCATTGTGCCAACATTTGCCGTACCTTTGTTCTTTGCCATATCTGGCTATTTATTCTTTTTAGGCATACATTCTTCCTTTAGTTGGCACACCTATGTTGGCAAGTTGCATCGTCGTAGTTATAGTTTGCTTGTACCTTACCTTGTGTGGAACTTTATTGCCTTTGGCCTTTATGCACTAAAGGACATGGCTGCAGGACAAACCCTACAACATCCTCTTTCGTTCAACTTGCTATGGGGGAGTACTTCGTTAGGAACTGCCACTACCAACGCATTAGGTTGGCATGTGGCGGCAGGAACGGCCCCCGTGCAAGAGCCCCTATGGTTTGTGCGTGACCTCATGGTGGTATGCATTGCCTCGCCACTTATATATGGTTTAATGCGTCACCTACGTTGGGTGGGACTGCTAATAGTGGGCATTATTTACTATGCAGGACTTTGGCCCAACCTCGGAGGATTCACCTTTACAAGCGTATGGTTCTTTAGCTTAGGCGCATGGTTCAGCATTTCAGGTCGTCAAGTAGTGCGAACCGCACATGGCGTGTTAAAGCCTTGCGTAACACTACTACTGCCCCTATTATTAGCGCTCATGCTATTTAGGTCGTCGGGCAATGGCTGGTGGTTTCCCCTGCAACAACTCTACGTATTAGCCGCCATGGTAGTAAGCATTTCAATAGCCGACTTTATAGTTCAACAACGGCAACCCAATAATTGGCTTTCAAATAGTAGTTTCTTTGTTTACGCCTCACATACCATTGTAATGTTACCCGTGAGCAATGCATTGGCACAATGGGCCCTATTAAAGTCTACTTGGTGGCAAAATGTAGCCTTTTTATTATGTCCACTACTCACCATAGCAATATGCCTTTTTGCTTACTTCATACTTACACGCTACATGCCGCGCTTGGCCTGGTTGCTAACGGGCAAAAGATAAAAGGCGGTAGTTATCCACATTCATGTTCAAACGCTTGCATGCAGTCAACTAACACTTGCACGCCAGCCATTGGCATAGCATTATAGAGCGAGGCTCTAAAACCACCCACTGAGCGATGTCCCTTAATGGCATAAATGCCATGTGCCAAAGCATAGTCAACAAAGCGTTGCTCCAAGTGCTCATACCCTTTGTTCAACACAAAGCAACAGTTCATGAGCGAGCGGTCGGCCACTGCTGCTGTACCACGAAACAGTGGGTTACGATCTATTTCAGCATACAACAAAGCGGCACGTTGCTGTGCACGTCGTGCCATTTCATCGACACCCCCTTGTGCCTTCACCCAACGCAAGGTTTGCAAGGCTGTGTAAATGGGCAACATAGGGGGAGTGTTGTATATGCCATCGTGTGCTATGTGCGTAGCATAGTTGAGCATGGCAGGCAACACACGCTCCGTGTGCATCACAGCATCGCGACGCACAATAACAAAGGTCACACCCGCCATTGACAGATTCTTCTGCGCGCCACCATATATAAGGTCATAACGCTTTACGTCAATGCGCCGTGTGAGTATGTCGCTCGACATGTCGGCCACCAAGGGTATAGGGCTATCAATGTCATCACGCAGTTCGGTGCCATAAATAGTATTGTTGGTTGTAATGTGTAGGTAATCGGCATCAGCTGGAATGTCAAAGTCATGCGGAATGTACGCATAGTTATTATCAGCCGACGAAGCCACACACTGTGTTTCGCCCCACAACTCTGCCTCATGCATAGCTTGACTGGCCCAATGTCCACTATCAAGGTAGGCTGCTTTATGATGTAGCAAGTTCATGGGTACCATACTAAACTGCAAACGAGCACCACCTCCCAAAAAGAGTACCGCATAATCTGAAGGAATGTTGAGCAGCTCATGCATCAATTGTTGTGCCTCAGCCATCACAGCCTTAAATTGCGGCGTACGGTGTCCTATCTCCATGAGCGATAGCCCCATGCCATTAAAGTTTGTCACAGCCTCAGCCGTTGCCTTTACTACCTCAGCTGGCAACATGGCTGGCCCTGCCCCAAAGTTATATATGTGCATTGTTTAGTTCTATTTGTTTTTACTAAGTAGGCATTCAAAATTATTTTGAGCACCTTCTTATCTGCAAAATTACGCTTATATGCTTGTTAAACAAAAGAATAGACCCTGAATTTTCCCTACTTTCAGCCCGCCTCAACTTGCATGGCAAACTGATTTAACTGAAAGCACTACCCTACTTATACCCGTTGGCGGAATTTTTGGTTAACGGGTTAACAAGTTGACAGGTTAACAAGTA
>URDV01000085.1 GCA_900546605.1 uncultured Prevotella sp. | reverse complement strand
TTCAGACGTGTGCTCTTCCGATCTTATAAAGATAGTAGCATTAGTTGCATTAAGAGTAGCCGCAGCACCATTATTGTTTTCGCACTTTACATATTTGCCTGTTTGTTTATTGAGCAATTTAACACCGAAGCCATCTTTAACAAATGCCCAGAGGAATCCATCGAAAGTTTCTTTTTTGCCGTTTCCTTTGCAGAAATCTTCGCTCAATGTACGTCGGCTACCAATATTTGTGTCGCTTGAAAGCACATGGCAGAGATGCTTGTTGTTGTCATTGCGGAATTTCACTGTATACCATACGGGATTTGCAGCAGTAGAGAGTGTGTAAGGAGTCTCTCCTTCAGTTACATTGATTGTAAAGTTGCAGTTGTCTGTGCTAACCACTGGATCCTCGGGGGCTACGAGTGTGGGGGTAGTGTAGTAATATGACATTGAAGGCATTGTGGGGAGTTCTGTGATAGTCGTACCTTCATTGACTTTGGATGTGAAAGTCCCAATAGTGTTATCACCAGCCTTAACAGTCCATGTAACATCTATAATGGGATCTTTTTCGAGCTCTACAGGGAATAATTGGTATGCACCATTGCCATTCGCACCTGGAGTGGCTTTCTCCCAGCCTGTGAAAGTACCTTCTGAATAACCGCCATTGCCATTACCATTAGCCCATTCAGAATCTTTAGGACGGAAGGCAAATTGGTTGCCGCTGATATAAGAGAATTCCACTTCACCAGCAGTTGCATTAGAGTTCGCAGTAGTACCATGAGGCAAAGTTGTGCCAATGTACTGACCGCTCTTGAACTGCATGGTATAATAGCTTGTACCCTCGTTCTTAGTTATATAAACTACAGAACTCATTAGGGCTCCTTTGCCTACAAATGCTGTTTGCACTGCAGTAAGTTCATCACTACCATTGGTAGCATTCCACAAATAAAGTCCTTTGTCGTCGTTTTCGCGAAGGAATGTTTTACGACCAACGTTGCGCAACACATAATAACCATTTACAAGGTTATCAAGTCCTTCTACAGCTGCTGATACTGAAGCAATACGCTTCTGTTCCCACTCCGCATCAGTAGCAAAAGCAGATTGCACGCTTGTAAATATGAGTACCAAGAGTGCAAGCATGAAAGTAATTTTCTTCATTCTTTTACGTGTGCTAAAAATTATTGTTGTTAATTATATAAGAATTGTCATCTCTGTCAATGCACACGAAATCCTTTGTGTCGCGCATTGTTGATAGAACGTACAAGGTTTGCATTAGGGTATCATTTGCTCAAAATGTAGTGGCTATGTGGGTGTAAAGCTTTTATGGTCGTGGTGGTAGGTAGAGTTACGATAAGTTAACGACACAAATAGGCACTTCCTTGTTGTTGGAGTACCTTAAGCATTATACAGCATGAGTAAATGCACTAATTGTACAACAAAATAATCACAACGTGTAGGTAGAGCCGTGTGAGTTTGTTGCACGATGAGCAATAGAGAAAGCGTAATGTAATGACCAACACCCTATTGATAAGGTAGGTAGTAAGGATGAATGGCACCTTGAGTGTACGCTCTTTGTATACAGATTTTGTATTTAATAGTAGATTCGTTGGCAAAAATAATGTTTTTGTAGAATGCGGACAAACTTTTTCGTAAAAGATTTTAATAGGTGCTCATTTTTGTGTGCAAAATAGCCATAAAGTGCAGACTGCTTAATTGCCTTTATGGCTGTAATGGCTAAAGGGTGGTTCTAAAAATGCTGATTTTAATATTCTAAAATTCTGATAAGTTGCTTTGCACCCTATCAGAATTATTAGAAAAGCCCTAAATGTTGTGATTACTACTACACACTTGGCAGTGAGTGTCCATTAATTTTACGATAAAGGTCAAGAGCATAAACGTCGGTCATGCCACTTATGTAGTCGAGCACAGCCATAAGGCGGTCGCCCTCGCGGGCAGCATGTACCTCATATTGCGAGGGTACTTGTGCTAACAATAATTGCGAATAAGCCTTCTGAGGTGCCATTACGGCTTGCGTAATCAGTTCTAACAGCGTATAGATGATATGATAACCTGCCAAGTCTACATCGATTACTTCATGGCAGCGATAAATCTTGGTTGCCGCCACCTCCGCGCAGTGCTTGTAAGCCTTGGCCAATAAGGGCGGCAAATGGTCAATCAGGCTCCCCACGAACTCGCCCCGCAAGATGGCCTCTTCATGTGCTACAAATATGCGCACACAAGCCCTTTCGAGGGCATTGATAACGCACGAGCGGAAATAAATGATTTGGTCGTCAGCATCGGTATCGTGTGCATAGCGGCTACGCAGTTGCTCCGCCTCTTGAGCGTCGAAGAAGGCCAAGAAGAGGTCCATCGTCTCCGCATCGGAGAGTAGACGAAGTTTGTGTGCGTCCTCGATGTCCATAATCTCGTAACAGATGTCGTCAGCGGCCTCGACAAGGTAGACCAATGGGTGGCGTGCATAGCGCATGACCCCTTCCTCATCGCGGTGGGACAAGAGTCCGAGCGACTGTGCTATGTGTTCGAACGTAGTGCGTTCTGCCTCGAAGAAGCCAAACTTCGGTTTTTGCCGTGCCCCGTCTGAGGCGTAGGGGTACTTTACGATCGAAGCCAACGTAGCATACGTCATTACGAAGCCTCCTCGGCGACGGCCTTTAAAGTGGTGGGTCAAGAGTCGAAACGTGTTTGCATTGCCGTCAAAACGCGTCATGTCGTTCCACTCCGCCTGCGTCAGTCGTTCACCCTCTGGGCTTACCAATTGATGAAGTTCGCGTCCAGGCCCTTCACTAAAGAAGGTGCGAATGGCGCGTTCGCCAGAGTGTCCAAAAGGTGGATTTCCCATGTCGTGTGCCAAACAAGCGGCACTCACCACGGCCCCGATGGCTGGGAGTTCGGTAGCCTCCAGTTCGGGGTGGAAGGCGATGAGTTCACGGCTCACGTCTGTGCCTAATGAGCGTCCCACACTTGCCACTTCAAGACTGTGGGTCAAGCGGTTATGAACAAATATACTTCCTGGTAGGGGAAACACCTGCGTCTTATTCTGCATACGTCGGAAGGCGGCCGAAAAGATCAATCGGTCGTAGTCGCGTTGAAACTCCGTGCGTCGTTCTTCTAACGGCCGTGGTGTATTCTCTTTCCCCAGTCGTTGTGATGATATAAGTTGTTGCCACTGCATAGCGTTCATTTTTACGTGCAAAGATAGTGCAAGGCGAGTACAACCCAAATGAAAGTCAAAAAACTTTTATTTGGATTGTCGAGCCGCAGCCTATCTTATGCAAAGATAGTGCAAGGCGAGTAAAGAACAAATAGAAGAATACAAAGTATTGGGAAGTTATGGCTTGGTGAACTGCAAATTGTCTGCCTAATTGGGGGGCGCGTCCTAACCTGGGGGCGACGCGTCCCCCCAATTAGGCAGATAAATTGCTGTTTGTTAGTCTATGTGCGAAAAAATGTAGATTTGTAGCAAATGTTCGTGCAAAAAAATGTAGCTTTGTAGCAAATATTCGTGCAAAAAAATGTAACTATGAAGAGAAATGTCTTTGAGAAACTGTTGGAATGGAAACAGAAAAAGAATCGTAAGCCATTGATTTTGAATGGTGCACGACAAGTAGGTAAGACCTATATACTACGTGCGTTTGGCGAGGAATGCTATGAAAAGGTTGCGTATATCAATTGTGACAAAAACGAATTGCTGCAAAAAATATTTGAACAAGACTATGATATCCAGCGCATTTTGTTGTCTCTTTCGGCTCTTGTTCATTTCAATATTGAGCCAGAGAACACTTTAATCATATTCGATGAGATACAAGAAAGCCCTGTTATACTGAATAGCTTAAAATACTTCTGTGAAGAAGCTCCCCAATATCATGTAGCCGTAGCGGGTTCGCTATTAGGCATTTCATTACACAATGGTATGTCATTCCCTGTGGGGAAAGTTGATATGATAAAGATGTACCCAATGACATTTGATGAATTTTTGTTAGCAACAGGGCAAACCTCTTTGGTAGAAGTGTTAAAGCAAGGTGACTTCTCTGTAATTGATGCGTTAGGACTGCGTTTTATAGACTGCTTACGGCAGTATTACTTCGTTGGAGGGATGCCTGCTGCAGTACGTCTATTTGCTGAAACAAAGGACTTAGTAGAAGTACGCAACATTCAAAAGCAAATACTTTTTGACTACCAGCGCGACTTTTCAAAACATGCCCCTAGTCAAGAGGTGCCACGCATTAACATGGTGTGGGAGACAATTCCTGCACAATTAGCTAAAGAAAACAAAAAGTTCATCTTTGGTGTCTTAAAGAAAGGTGCACGCGCTTCTGAATTTAAAATGGCCATTCAATGGTTAAAAGATGCAGGGCTCATTTATCAAGTTAATCGCGTAACAGCCCCTACTATGCCACTAAAGTTTTATGCTGAGATGTCAGTGTTCAAACTTTTTATTTTAGATATTGGCTTAATGGGGGCGATGGTTGATACGCCTGCTGAAAGCATTTTAGTAGCTGATACTCTATTTAAAGAGTATAAAGGTGCTTTTACTGAGTTATTTGTACTTACACAACTCATGCCTCTGCAAATTCCTATTTACTACTTCAGTAGTAACGACTCACGCGTTGAGATAGACTTTATTGTGCAATATGGCGCAACTATTACACCGATAGAAGTTAAGGCAGAAGAGAATGTACATGCAAAGTCATTGCGTACTTTTATAAACAAACATCCCGAGTTGAGAGGTATTCGCCTCTCAATGAAACCCTATCAAGACCAAGAGTGGATGGAGAATAAACCCCTCTATGCCGTTAATTGTTGGGTTTAAATAAACTGAGGCCTCTCCCCCACCCCCGACTGAGGGGGAGGGGGAGAGGCCGTATCGTATAATAATAAATCCCCTCCTTAACTGTATAGTAAGGAGGGGATTTATTGTTTTTATATGTACTTATGCGTTGTCAGCGTGTTATGCTTTTTCGCCTTGTTGCTTGCGGTTCAAAGTGCGGTAAGCAATAGGAGCAGCAAGGAAGATAGATGACAAAGTACCAAAGATTACACCCAAAATCATGGCGAAGGCGAATGAGCGAATGCTGTCGCCACCCAGGATGAAGATGCACAACAATACGAGCAAGGTAGTGAGCGATGTCATTATCGTACGGGTAAGTGTGCTGTTGAGTGACATGTTGAACAAGTCAAATGGCTTCATGGTGGGGTGTAGTTGTAAGTTCTCACGCATACGGTCAAATACAACTACCTTATCGTTGATAGAGTAACCAATTACGGTAAGGATGGCACCAATGAAGGTTTGGTCAACCTCGAGTGAGAAACCTATCCATCCCCAACAAATTGAGAACACACCAATTACCAACAACGTGTCGAACACAAGGGCTACTACAGAACCCACAGAGAAGGCTACGTTGCGGAAACGGATGAGAATGTAAATGAAGATGGCTGCCAATGAGAGCAATACGGCTACAATAGCACCACGTGTCATGTCGGCAGCTACGGTAGGTCCTACCTTTTGAGCCGAAACAATTGAACCACCCGTGTGGTTGTCGCGGTCAATAAATGTTTTGTAGTCGGCCTTGATGAGCTTAGCATCGTGCAAAGCATCGAAAATGAAGTGCTCAACCTCTTGGTCAATGTTATCGCTATCGTCAGTAATGCGGTAGTTGGTTGACAAACGTACAGCATCGTTGCTTGTCGTAGTAATGGCAATGGCAGAAACAATGGCATTGGGATCCTTGGCATGAACCTTTTCGGCAACAGCCTTTTGCACTTGCTCAGGAGTTACACCCTTTTGTTCAAACTCAATGACGTAGTTGCGACCACCTGTAAAGTCAATACCACTTGACAATCCGCGTGTGGCAAGGAAGCCAATGGCAATAACAGCACCAACGATGAACACGTAAATAGAGCGTTTGCCCATCTTCATGAAGTTAACATGTACGTTGGTGAGGAAGTTGCGCGAAAGTCCTGTAGTGAAAGTAAGGCCTAACCACTTATCCTTGTTCAAGAAGTGTTCAAACACAATACGGCTGATCCATACAGCAGTAAAGAATGAACATACAATGCCAATGCCCAAAGTCATGGCAAAACCACGGATAGGACCTGTACCGAAGTTGTACAGGATAACGGCAGTGATGATAGAGGTGAGGTTAGAGTCGAAGATGGCAGAGAAAGCATTGCCATAACCCTCGGCCAATGCTGTCTTAATGCCTTTGCCAGCCTTCAGCTCCTCTTTAGTACGCTCGTAAATAAGCACGTTAGCATCAACGGCCATACCTAAGGCCAACACCATACCAGCAATACCACTCATGGTAAGGGCAGCTTGGAATGAGGTGAGAATACCGAAGGTGAAGAAGAAGTTGAGAATCAAGGCTATGTTAGCTACCATACCAGGTATGAAGCCGTAGAACAAGCACATGAAAATCATCAACAACACGAAAGCAACGACACAAGCAGTGAAACCAGCTTGAATAGAAGCGGCACCCAGGCTCGGACCTACAGTTTCCTCTTGCACAATTTTGGTAGGAGCAGGCATTTTACCGCTCTTGAGCACATTGGCAAGGTCGCGTGTATCATCGGTAGTGAAGTTACCCGAAATTTGTGAGTTACCACCTGTAATTTCGCTTTGTACAACAGGTGCACTATAAACATAACCATCAAGAACAATGGCTACGCACTTCTTTAAGTTCTTTTTAGTGAGTGCAGCCCAGTCGCGTGCACCGCTTGTGGTCATGGTCATGCTCACAATGGGGCGGTGGTATTGTTGTTCAAACTCATCCTTAGCATCGGCAATAACGTCGCCCTGCATAGAGGGTTGACCATTTACAGCGCGAAGGGCATAGAGTTCAAACACATTTGCTTTCATGCCACTGGCGCTCTTAACACCCCAAGCGAGTTTGAGGTCGATGGGCAGAAGAGCCTTAGCAGCATCGCTTTGAATCATGCGGTTAATGGCAGCCGTATCTTTGGCTGTGGCATAACCTACCACGCAGTTAGTGGGTTGCATGCCTTGCACTTGTACCAACTTGCTGAGCAAGGGGTGTTGTTCGGCTACGCTTTTAGCTGCCTTGGTTTTAGCACTATCAGCAGCAGTAGTGTCGTTGTCGGCACCAGCGAGTCGCTTGTCGAGTGCGGTGAGTGAAGGCATGGTTTCGGCCAAAGAGTAGGTTTCCCAGAACTCCAAGTTGGCGCTACCTTGCAACAGTTTGCGCACACGCTCGGGTTCTTTAATACCAGGCATTTCAACCATGATTTGACCAATTTGGCCTTTACCGCGAAGGACTTGGATGTTGGGCTGAGCCACACCGAAGCGGTCGATACGTGAACGAACCACCTTGTTAGAGTTTTCAACGGCTTCATTTACCTCTTCGTTGAGCACCTTTTTAACATCAGCGTCTGAAGAGTTGTAGTTGATATTCCTTTCACCGAGTTTTGAGGCAAAGAGGCCTGCCAACTTGTTTTTGCCGTTAGCTTGCTGATAAGCATTTACGAAGGCATCGACAAAGTCGATATCGCCCTTTTTAGCTTCAGCTACAGCCTTGTCATAGGCATCTTTAAACTTGGGGTCGGTAGCGCTTTCGCCAGCAAGGTTCTTCACCACGTCGGGCACGCTCACCTCAAGCACTACGTTCATACCGCCCTTAAGGTCAAGACCCAGGCCAATTTGCAATGCTTCGCAATCCTTGAGCGTTTTGCCGAGCCATACGGTCTCGTTGCGCATAGAGTCAAGGTATGCGGCGCCATCCTTGCCTTGTGCGGTCATTTGCTCAGCTTGTTGCTCGTACTTGTGAGTGGGGTACGAAAAGCTGAGATACATGAGGCAAATCAAGGAGAGCAGCACTGCAATTACTTTAACAAATCCTTTGTTTTGCATGTGTGTGATTGTGTGATTATTGTTTTTTGTTTTAGTATTATTTCGTAATAGGTGGGTGCTTAGTTGCCATTAATAGCGTGGTTTTTGCCTTGAAATAGGGCAGAAAAGGCACAATTATGGCTTTACACACCTTTGAATGTGCAAATATACGCAAAGAATTTGAATAGCAAGCCTTTTTTAGGTGTTAAGTGGGTGTTGGTCATGCCCTTGCATTCTGTAGAGTGCTGAAAGTTTAAAACATAAAGCACAATC
Source organism: uncultured Prevotella sp. (assembly GCA_900546605.1). Taxonomy (GTDB): domain Bacteria; phylum Bacteroidota; class Bacteroidia; order Bacteroidales; family Bacteroidaceae; genus Alloprevotella. The sequence goes on along the minus strand of URDV01000085.1, from coordinate 816 downwards.
TTCAATTAATCAGCCCATCTTTAAATAACCCTTATCAGCGTGAGTCCATCGCGTTCGGGCAGAATAATTTGTTCCACCCTTGGGTCGGCAGCTACGTGAGCGTTAAAGCGTCGAATGGCTGTGGTTTGTGGGTCGTGGTCGTAGGCGGGGTCAATAACGTGTCCATCCCACAAGGTATTGTCGGCCAAAATGATAGAGCCTGAGTGAGTGTAGGGCATGAGTAACTCGTAGTACTCAGTATATTCACGCTTATTGGCATCAATAAATGCAGCATCAATGCTGAGCTGCATGGGGGGCAACAGTTCAAACACATTGCCCACCACCATGTCAATTTGTGCGGGGTAGGGGGCAGCTTCTAACCACGGACGGGTAAAGCACTCTTGCTCGTCGTTAATTTCAAAAGTGATGATGCGGCTCCCTTGGCTCATGCCCGATGCCATGGCTAAGGCTGAGTAGCCCGAGTAGGTGCCTATTTCGACCACGGTGCGTGGTTGAATCATTTGCATGAACATGCGCAGCAACTGTCCTTGCAGAGGGCCAGAGGCCATGCGCGGACGTAATAGGTGTAGGTGCGTGGCGCGATAGAGTCGGTGTAAGTACTCGTCGGGAGGGGTGCAGTTTTGCTCTAAATAGGTTTGCATGGGGTGTGAGGAAGAATAAAAACCTTGGGGTAAGGTTCGCCCCACACACCTTATTATATATAGGTGTGTGGGGCGAATGGTAAGTAGGTGTGCAACATTACTTTTAATGACGCGTTGGCGGAATTAGTAATCAAGTTGAAAAGTTAACGGGTTAACAAGTAAATTTGCCAGTTTA
>URDV01000084.1 GCA_900546605.1 uncultured Prevotella sp. | reverse complement strand
TAACTTGTTAACCCGTTAACTTGTTAACCCGTTAACTTGTTAACCCGTTAACCTGTTAACCCGTTATTTTACTATAAACCAGGGATTATGTAAGTCCTCTTTGTTATAAACCAAAGGTTCGTCGGTGGCAGCATTGAGTACTTGATGACCTGCAGCCAACACGATGGCATGGCCTGCAGCTGTGTCCCACTCCATAGTGGGTGCCATGCGAGGATAAACATCTGCCTTGCCTTCAGCCACTAAGCAGAGCTTGAGCGATGAGCCTGCACTGACCAACTCAAGCTGAGGATGATGACGTCGCAAGTCATTAATAAAGGTTTCGGTTTCAGGTGATAAATGAGAGCGTGAAGCTACTACCCGATAGGGACGACCTAAATCGGCTCCCTTTAAGGGCAAAGACTCGGCTGTGCCCACATGTAATGTTTCGGGGTCAACATCGGCCGTATAGGCTCCTTGCCCCTTTTCGCCCCAAAACAGACGGTGCTTGGCTGGTACGTAAATAACCCCCATAACGGGTACGCCATCGGTGACGAGTGCTATGTTGACAGTAAACTCATCGTTCTTTTTTAAAAACTCCTTGGTGCCATCAAGTGGGTCAACTATCCAGAGTGTGTGCCAATCCTTGCGCTCGGCATAGGGCAAGTGTGCTCCCTCTTCGCTCAGCAAGGGGTAAGGACTGCTCTCAAGCGCCTCGGCTATAATGGCATGCGACTCGCGGTCGGCCAGAGTGAGGGGGGAGTTGTCGGCTTTGCGCTCTACCTGCCAATCGAGGTCGGGATGAGTGTATATGTGCATGATGGCTCGTCCTGCTTTAAGGGCGGCATGTATAATGGTATCTAACATAAGTGTTGGTTTTAAGTAATGGGCGGTTCTAATAATTCTGATAAATTGATTTGTACTCTATCGTATGTGTATTTTTGTTAGTAAACGAAGGAGCATAGCGAGCTATGTGACTGAGTGAACTAACAAAAAGATACATGCGAGAGGGTGCAAAGCAACTATCAGAATTTTAGAATATTAAAATCAGAATTTTTAGAACCGCCCTAATGAGTTATTGAAGAGAGGTTACACTCTTTCGGTTGCAAGGAACACAGCCACTCCATCCTCGTCGTTTGAGGTGGTTACAAAGTCGGCCTCGGCTCTTACCTCAGGGGCTGCATTGGCCATGGCTACACCTCGACCCGCTAAACGCAGCATGGAGAGGTCGTTGTAGCCATCGCCAAAGGCGGTAAGGTCAGCTGGTGACAAATGTAGCACATTGAGCAAGCGCATGAGCGACTGGGCCTTGTCAATGCCTTTGGGTACTAACTCTATAAAGAAAGGGGCTGAACGATATACTTCCATTTTGTCGGCAAGCAGGGCACTGAGTTCGGCTTCAGCCTTTACCATGAGGTCGGGATGGCCTGTCATGAGCAACTTGGTGGGCTGTGGCTCAATGGCTGTGAGCAGGTTGTCAACACCCCGTATGTTCATTTTATTGATGCGACTCTCTTCATGTACAAATTCGTCATCGGGCATCTCGGTCACTATGTCGCTGCCTACGTAGCCCAACAGGGCATGGTGGTGCTCGCGCGCGTACTTATATATAATAGGTATAACCTCGGCTGGTAGGTGCTTGCTATAGAGTTCTTGACCTGTGGCACAGTCAACTATCTTGCCACCATTATATGACAATATGTATCCGCCTCGCTGACTGAGCTGTAAGCATTCGGCCACTGGCTCTATGCCATAAGTGGGACGACCTGATGCTAAAATGAGCACGGCTCCGTTGTCCTCGGCTTGTAACAAAGCTTGGCGAGTGCGTTCGGTCACCTGCTTTTGGCTATTGGTGAGTGTGCCGTCGAGGTCGAGGGCTATGGCTGAAGTAGGATTTTTTTTTGACATAATAGATGGGAGGCGTTGAACTGTATGAGTGTTGATTGTGTACCTTTTAATAAGGGCTTTCGATGTAAAGCATCTACTTAATACGCCACAAAGTTAGACAAAAAGTCAGAAATAGAAACAAAAAATCCCGCTGCAACCTAACATTGCAACGGGATTATGTAAAGAGGCGGGGCTGGTAAAAAGGCAATTTTTTAAAAAATCCAGCCTTAACCTATCATTTATTAGTCAGCCAACTTTGCCTTGATGAACTCGCGGTTCAGACGGGCAATGTTTGAAATAGACTCGTTCTTGGGGCATACGGCCTCGCAAGCACGTGTGTTGGTGCAGTTACCAAAGCCTAACTCATCCATTTTAGCTACCATGGCCTTGGCACGCTTAGCAGCTTCAGGGCGACCCTGGGGCAACAAGGCGAACTGGCTTACCTTAGAGCTTACGAAGAGCATGGCAGAACCATTCTTACAAGCTGCTACACAAGCACCACAACCGATGCAAGTGGCGCAGTCCATAGCCTCGTCAGCGTCTTGCTTAGGAATGAGGATGGCATTGGCATCCTGAGGAGCACCTGTGCGTACGCTGATGTAACCACCAGCTGCTTGAATTTCGTCGAATGCTGAACGGTCAACCATGCAGTCCTTGATAACAGGGAATGCTGCTGAACGCCAAGGCTCAACTGTGATTACATCGCCATCGTTGAAACGACGCATGTAAAGTTGGCAGGTAGTGGCACCAGCCTCGGTCTTGCCGTGGGGAGTACCATTGATATAGAGCGAACACATACCGCAGATACCTTCGCGGCAGTCGTGGTCGAATACGAAAGGTTCCTTGCCCTCCTCAACGAGCTCTTCGTTAAGGATGTCGAGCATTTCGAGGAATGAAGTGTCATCGGGGATGTCGCGCATCTCACGAGTGTCGAAGTGACCCGCATCTTTGGGGCCATTCTGCTTCCAATACTTAATTGTAAAAGATATGTTCTTAGCCATGGCTTATTAATTCTTGTAGTTACGGGTTTTTACTTCGATTGCTTCATACTTCAAGGGTTCCTCGTACTTAACAGGATCCTTGTCTTCACCCTGGTATTCCCAGCATGATACGTAGAAGCAGTTTTGGTCATCGCGCTTAGCTTCGCCTTCTTCTGTTTGATGTTCAACACGGAAGTGACCACCGCATGATTCCTCACGATAGAGGGCATCAATGGCGATGAGCTGACCCATGGTGATGAAGTCATTCAAACGGATGGCCTTGTCAAGTTCAACATTTACACCTTCGATATGAGGTACGAAGAGGTTGGTTTCAAATTCCTTGCGGATTTCCTTCAACTTGGCAAGTGCTGTCTGCAAGCCCTCCTTAGAGCGAGCCATGCCGACATATTCCCACATAATGTGACCCAACTCCTTGTGGATGCTATCAACTGACTTCTTACCATTGATGTTGAGCAAGTGGTTGATGTGATCTTGTACGGCCTTTTCAGTAGCAACGAACTCAGGTAAGTCGGTGCTGAAACGAGGCACGGTGATTTGGTCGCTGAGGTAGTTCTGGATGGTGTAGGGGAGTACAAAGTAACCATCGGCCAAGCCCTGCATAAGAGCTGATGCACCCAAACGGTTGGCACCGTGGTCAGAGAAGTTACACTCACCAATAGCAAACAGACCAGGAATGTTGGTTGAAAGTTCGTAGTCAACCCAAAGACCACCCATGGTGTAGTGAATAGCAGGGTAGATCATCATGGGGTTGGTGTATTCAATGCCGTCATCGCCCTTGCGTACAACCTGACCTGGCTTAACGTCGGTAATCTCTTCGTACATGTCGAACAGGTTGCCATAACGCTGCAATACAACATCGATGCCTAAACGACCAATGGCTTCAGTGAAGTCGAGGTATACGGCCAAGCCTGTGTTGTTAACACCAAAACCTGCATCGCAACGCTCCTTGGCTGCACGTGAAGCTACGTCACGAGGTACCAAGTTACCGAAAGCAGGATAACGACGCTCCAAGTAGTAGTCGCGGTCGGCCTCGTTGATGTCTGTAGGCTTCAACTCACCCTTTTGCAACTTAATGGCATCTTCCTTCTTCTTAGGTACCCAAATACGACCATCATTACGCAATGACTCTGACATAAGTGTAAGCTTTGACTGCTTGTCACCATGAACAGGGATACATGTGGGGTGAATCTGTACGTAAGCGGGGTTAGCAAAGTAAGCACCCTTGCGATAAGCTGCAATGGCTGCTGAGCAGTTGCAACCCATGGCGTTGGTTGAAAGGAAGTAAGTGTTGCCATAACCACCAGTGGCCAATACTACGGCATGAGCTGCGAAGCGTTCGAGCTTGCCATTGATAAGGTTACGAGCAATGATACCGCGTGCACGACCGTCGATGATAACAACGTCTTGCATTTCATAACGGCAGAAGAGTTTTACAGTACCAGCATGTACCTGTGCCATAAGTGCTGAGTAGGCACCGAGCAAAAGCTGCTGACCTGTTTGACCCTTGGCATAGAACGTACGGCTTACCTGTACACCACCGAATGAACGGTTGGCCAAAAGACCACCATATTCACGTGCGAAAGGTACACCTTGTGCTACGCACTGGTCGATGATGTTGGCGCTCACTTCAGCCAAACGATATACGTTGGCTTCACGAGCACGGTAGTCGCCACCCTTAACGGTGTCGTAGAAAAGACGATATACTGAGTCGCCATCATTTTGATAGTTCTTAGCAGCATTGATACCACCTTGAGCAGCAATAGAGTGTGCACGACGAGGAGAGTCTTGAATGCAGAAGTTGAGCACCTTGAAACCCATTTCGCCGAGTGAGGCTGCAGCAGAGGCACCAGCCAAACCTGTACCTACAACAATGATGTCGAGCTTACGCTTGTTGGCGGGGTTCACCAATTTTTGGTGAGCTTTATAGTTGGTCCACTTTTCAGCAACAGGACCTTGAGGTATTTTTGAATCTATAGTAGCCATGATTGGATATTCTATTTTATAAGGTTTAAAAGTTGAGGAGTTGAAAGAGTTCTGCTGACATATAATAGTTAATATCTATTACTTTCACTTCAAACCTTTCTACTCTTCCACTTTAAAAGAACACATTACGCTGCGCAGCAAGCACCACCGCAGAAGGCGAACTTGAGAGCTACAACGAGGAAGATGAGCATTAACACGGTAACGTAGATGTTGCCAATGCAACGCCAACGGTTGAACCAGATTTTACCATTCCAACCGAGTGTTTGCATAGCACTCCAGAAACCATGAGTCATGTGGAACCAAATGGCTACAAACCAAATGATGTAGAGAACTGTGAACACGGGGTTGCTGAAGGTGTAAGCAATCATTGCATAACCATCAGAGGCCGACTGTACTTCGTTGATGAAAGGCATGCCACCATTAACGAGTTCGGCAAACATCATGTTGTACCAGAAGTTGAACAAGTGGAGCAACAAACCAAGTACTACGATTACACCGAGTACAAACATGTTCTGCGATGCCCACTCTACCTTTTCGGGCTTGCAAGTAACGGCATAGCGGTTGTTACCACGAGCCTTGCGATTTTGCAAGGTAAGAATGATGGCGTAGATGAAGTGGATGGCTACGAGTGCTGCGAGACCGAGGGTTGCTACTACGGCATACCAATTGGCACCCAGCATTTCGCATACCCAGTTATAACCTTCTTCAGAGAAGAGGGCCACCAAGTTCATGCAACCATGGAATGTGAGGAACAGGATAAGCGCAATGCCAGTTACTGACATGATTACCTTCCGTCCGATGGATGAGTTAGTTAACCACATAAAATGATTTGAATTAAGTTGATTATTAGATTATTGATTTTTGCTTGTTTACTAAAGATTTTTCCCCATAAATGGGGAGCAAAGTCTTTCTTCGTGCAAAATTATAAGTTTTTATTTGTCCTTGCAAGTTTTTGACTAAAAACATAACGCGTTGGCGGATTTAGTAAACATGTCCACCAACGCGTTATAAGTAAGGTTTTGCATACTTGCCCGTTAACCCGTCAACCTGTTAACCCGTTAACCTGTTAACCTGTTAACCCGTCAACCTTTTAAAATGCGCTTTATGTCGTTCAGTTTGTTAAGAGCTTCAAGAGGGGTGAGGTTATTCACATCTAAATGGAGCAACTCATCACGTATTTGACTGAGTACAGGGTCATCGAGCTGGAAGAAGCTGAGTTGCATGCCTTCTTGCAATTGGGTGTTGCTCTCAGCTCGCGGCACACTGCTACCAGCTTGCGCACCTGCCTTTTCAAGGTCGGATAGTATTTGTTCGGCTCGCTTCACTATGCTTTGGGGCATACCTGCTAAGCGTGCCACGTGTATACCAAACGAGTGGGCTGAACCGCCTCGCTGCAATTTGCGCAGAAAAACAACACGACCATTGACTTCACGTACCGACACATTCCAATTTTTGATGCGCTGAAAGAGTTTCTCCATTTCGTTCAACTCATGATAGTGAGTGGCAAAGAGTGTGCGGGCATGGGCTTTGGGATTTTCGTGTATGTACTCTACGATGGCCCAAGCTATAGATATACCATCGTAGGTGGATGTGCCACGCCCTAACTCGTCGAAGAGTACCAATGAACGTTCGGTAAGGTTGTTCATGATGTTGGCAGCCTCACTCATTTCGACCATGAAGGTGCTCTCGCCCACCGATATGTTGTCGCTGGCACCTACACGCGTAAATATTTTATCTACCAAACCTATATGCGCCGATTCGGCAGGAACAAATGAACCTATCTGTGCCAATAAGGTAATGAGGGCCGTTTGACGTAACAAGGCGCTTTTACCTGCCATGTTGGGACCTGTTACAATGATGATTTGTTGCTCTTTGGTGTCAAGTTCTACGTTGTTCGACACGTATTCCTCGCCTGGAGGCATGAGGGTTTCAATTACGGGATGACGACCTTCGTGTATGTCGAGCACAAGACTCTCGTCTACCACTGGGCGCACATAGTGGTTGATGCGGGCCACTGCTGCCAAACTTTGTAGGCAGTCGAGGTGACTCAAGGCTGCGGCATCGCGCTGTAAAGGGGCTACGTGTTGTGACACTTCATGCACCAACTCGGCAAACAGGCGAGCTTCGAGTTCGAGTATGCGGTCTTCGGCTCCTAATATTTTGTCTTCATACTCTTTTAACTCTTGGGTGATGTAACGCTCGGCTTGTGCCAGGGTTTGCTTTCGAATCCACCCTTCAGGCACTTTGTCTTTGTAGGCGTTACGCACCTCTATGAAGTAGCCGAACACGTTATTAAAACCTATTTTTAGACTGGGTATGCCTGTTGCATCGCTTTCACGTTGCTGTATTTGCAACAAATAATCCTTGCTCGAGGTGGATATGTGGCGCAAGTCGTCTAACTCTTCGCTCACGCCATCGGCTATAACACCGCCTTTGTTGACAAGTATGGGGGGGTCGAGGCACAAGGTGCGCTTTATGGTGTCGCGCAAGGGAGTGAGTGCATCCAGTTCTTCGCTCACTTGCTTGATGGCTGCACAGTCGGCATGGGCACAAGCATACTTGAGCAGTGCGGTGCTCTCAAGTGCGGCACGTAGCTGTTGCAGTTCGCGCGGATTGACACGCCCTACGGCTACACGGCTCACTATGCGTTCCATATCGCCTATTTTGGGCAGTTCCATTTCACATAGTTCGCGAAAGTCGGGGTGCTTGAAAAAGTGTTCTACCCCATCTTGTCGGGCTACTATCTTGCTCACCGAGCGCAAGGGGAATATGAGCCAACGGTGTAACATGCGTGCACCCATGGGGGTGAGGGTGTGGTCAATAACTTGTAAGAGTGATGTGCCTCCCTCGGCCATGGGCTGTACCAACTCGAGGTTGCGGGTGGTAAAGCGGTCGAGTCGCACGTAGGAGTCTTCTTCAATTCGACGCAATGAGGTAATGTGCGAGGTTTGGGTGTGCTGTGTCATTTCAAGGTAACACAGTATGGCGCCTGCGGCTACTACACCATCCTTTAGGTGGTCTACGCCAAAGCCTTTGAGGTTGCGCACCTGAAAGTGCTTGGTTAATCGCTCATGGGCCGTTTGGGGGGTAAAGGCCCAATCGTCGAGTTCGAATATAAAGTTTTTTGAACCATATAATCCCTCATATCGTCCCTTCAGCCCATGTTGCACCAACACCTCTTTAGGAGCAAAGCCAGCTAAGAGTTTGTCAATATACTCTGTTGTGCCCTCAGCCACTAAGAATTCGCCTGTTGAGATGTCAAGAAACGACAAACCTACTGCACTCTGGCCAAAGTGTACGGCAGCTAAAAAGTTATTTTCACGTGCATTGAGCACATTGTCGGTCATGGCCACACCAGGAGTTACCAGTTCGGTGATGCCTCGCTTTACGAGTTTTTTGGCCAATTTTGGGTCTTCAAGTTGGTCGCAAATAGCCACTCTATAGCCTGCTCTGATAAGGCGAGGCAAATAGGTGTCGAGGGCATGGTGCGGAAAGCCTGCCATTTCGGTGGCTGCCGTTTGGCCCTTATTATTACGACGGGTAAGGGTTATACCCAACACTTGTGACGCTGTAACAGCATCTTTGGCATAGGTTTCGTAAAAGTCGCCGCAGCGAAACAGCAATATGGCATCAGGGTTCTTGGCCTTGAGGTCATAGAACTGCTTCATCATGGGGGTGAGGTTTTCGGGTTGTGGCATGGAATGGGTAATTAAACGTTTTGTGGTGTGCGTGATGACAATCCACTTAAGTGCTAAAGGGTTAAGCAATGGCATAACGCGCATTGCCTAACCCTTACATTGTACCCCCGCTGAGAATCGAACTCAGATCACTGCTTTAGGAGAGCGGTGTTCTATCCATTGAACTACAAGGGCTGGTTTTGCGAGCAAAAGTAATAATTTATTGCGACATAGGGGCTAAAGCTTGCCCTTTACACGCAAGTAGTGCTCGTTTTTTGCATAAAACATTAAGAAGTGTGCAATATTTGACGCTTTATTTGTAGCTTTGCATATCCTTATAGCTACACGTTGGCGGAATTAGTAAACAAGTTGACAAGTTAACGGGTTAACAGGTAAGTTTGCCAAGCTTTTTAAGTTTCCTGTCATTCGGCTTTAACATAATAAGACGCGTTGGCGGAATTAGTAAACAAGTTGACAAGTTAAC
>URDV01000083.1 GCA_900546605.1 uncultured Prevotella sp. | reverse complement strand
CTTTAACATAATAAGTGGTGTAAAGCATACTTACTTGTTAACCTGTCAACTTGTTCACCCGTTAACCTGAAATTCCGCCAACGGGTAATAAGTAGGGTGTTCAAAATGAGTAGATGTGTTATCAACTCATTTTGAACACCCTTTTTTGTGTATGCATACCTTTTCCTGCAAGGTGCAAGTATTTCGTAAGTTTCTTATGTTTTTCGTGTTCAACGGCTTTTATTCACCATTACTTAAACACCTTTTTATAATTCTGCACTCATCACGGAAAATATAATATAATCGTGTAAAAATGTGTTATCACAACACATAAATTCGTACCTTTGCAGTTGCAAATACAAATTTCAAATTTAATATACTAAACAGATTTAATGAGTCATTCAGCCTTTGCGCCGCGCTTGGTTAGCGAACTGCGGCATTACAACAAAGAGAAGTTGGCAGCCGACCTCATGGCCGGCTTAATTGTAGGCATTGTAGCCCTCCCATTGGCCATAGCCTTTGGTATCGCGTCGGGTGTATCACCCTCACAAGGCATTCTTACAGCCATTATTGGTGGTTTTATTGTTTCGGCATTGGGTGGTAGCCGTGTGCAAATAGGTGGTCCAACGGGTGCTTTTATTGTTATCATCTATGGCATCGTAAGCAATCCTCAACTCGGACTTTCAGGTCTCATGTTAGCCACTATGTTGGCGGGTATATTCTTAATAGTGTTGGGCGTGTGTCGTTTAGGTACCATCATCAAGTTCATACCTTACCCCATAGTTGTAGGATTTACCAGTGGTATTGCCGTCACCATTTTTACCACACAAATCAAAGACCTTTTTGGCTTAACCATTGAGGGTAAGTTGCCAGGTGACTTCTTGTCGAAATGGGTAGTTTACTTTCAAAACTTTGGCACAATTGACTGGATTACTACTGGCATTGGCTTATTGAGCATACTTATTATTGCTCTCACCCCTAAGGTGTCAAAAAAAATTCCTGGTTCGCTTGTAGCTATTATAGTAATGACCATAGGTGTTTACTTTTTAAATGCCAACACCAACTTTCATGTTACCACTATTGGTGATCAGTTTGGCGAAATTAAGGCCGTTATACCTGAAGTGCAAGTGCCTAATCTCAGTTGGGAAAGCGTGAAGAGCCTTTTCCCCACAGCCATGGTAATTGCTGTGTTAGGAGCTATTGAATCATTGCTTTCAGCCACAGTGGCCGATGGTGTGTGTGGCGATCATCACAATTCAAACCAAGAACTCATAGGTCAAGGTGTGGCCAACCTCTGCACCCCCTTGTTCGGTGGTATACCTTGTACAGGTGCCATAGCACGTACCATGACCAACATTAATAATGGTGGTCGCACCCCTGTGGCAGGTATTGTACACGCCATAGTGTTGCTCGTTATCTTCTTGGTATTAATGCCTTTAGCAGCCTACATACCCATGTCATGTTTAGCAGGTGTGTTGGTCATTGTGTCATACAACATGAGTGGTTGGCGCACCTTTATGCAGCTGATGAAGAATCCCAAGAGCGATGTCATCGTATTGCTCATCACCTTCTTCCTCACAGTAATATTCGACCTCACGATTGCTATTGAAGTTGGTTTGCTCATTGCTTGCTTGCTGTTTATGAAGCGTATGGCAGAGTCAACACAAATCAAGGTGATTGCTGATGAAATTGACCCCAACGATGAAACCGATGCTGAGGTACATGAGGAACACCTTATTATTCCTAAAGGTGTTGAGGTATACGAAATCAATGGTCCTTACTTCTTTGGCATCGCTAATAAGTTCGAAGAATTAATGGCTGCCATGGAGGACCATCCCAAAGTACGCGTCATACGTATGCGTCGTGTGCCATTTATTGACTCAACGGGTATTCACAACCTGCAAAACTTGTGTGAAATGAGCCATCGTGAGGGCACGCACATCGTGTTGTCAGGCGTAACGCCTAACGTTTATAGCGTGCTCGAACACAACGGATTCTGTCAACTGTTAGGCAAGGATCACATCTGTCCTAACATCAACGTAGCACTCGATCGTGCTGCTGCCATCGTAAAACGTCCGTTGGCTTAGTGACTTAGCCCTTATTCATACAAAAAAGTATTGCTGCAATATTCGGTAACGTGTATTGCAGCAATACTTTTTTCTCGTCCCTACACTTTTGCGTGATAAAGTCAACGAATTTATGTGTACATTTTGTTTGCCCAAAATAAAGAAGTATTTTTGCAAAGAGAATAAACGTATATGTTGAAAATTAAAACCAAATAGCAATGTCACTTCCACAAGACCCAATGATGCTGTATAGCGTGGTAAATACCAAGTTGCGTGATGAATATAGCTCGCTCGACGACCTTTGCGCAGACATGAATGTAGATCGTAAAAACATTGAAGAAACCTTGGGACAAGCTGGTTTTGAATACAATGCCGCACAAAACAAATTTTGGTAATTATCCCATGATGGTTTTTATCAAAAAATTCCCACTCACGCTGTTGTGTGTGCTGACAATATGGTATTTATGCTTATTCCGTCCGCCCCATGTGAGTTTGTTCGATGGCATCACCTTTTTTGACAAGTGGGTACACATGTCAATGTATTTAGGCACGTGTAGCATATTTTGGTTAGAATACTTGCGCAGCTCATGGCATTGGTCGCTCAAACTACAGGCATTAGTAGCAGTGGTGGCACCCATTGTGATGAGTGGACTCATTGAACTGGCACAAAATTATCTTACCACCTATCGTTCGGGCGAGTGGGCCGACTTTATAGCCAATAGCACAGGGGTGTTGCTTGCCTTAGTGGTGCGACAAGTACTACAACATGTGCTAACACGTAACAAGTAGGCATTCTCCTACCCAGTTCATAACTCACCTACTTACCCCTCAAAAAAAACTTGTAATCAATTGAACCTACACATCCGCATATCTGACACCGACATATGTTTTGCTTGTTACGACATGACAGCAGGTGGAGCACCTCATTTCAAGTTCCAACCCTACCATGTCCGTCCGCAAGCATCACTCACCGTCAACCTACGCTTAGCCATGCAGCAAATTGAACTGTTGCAACAATCTTACGAACGGGCTGAAGTATATGTAAATGCCCCCGTCACCCCCATACCCTTGGTTGAGTTTCAAGAGGAGGACGTTGACACCACCTATAATTTTTGCTTCTCGCCCGATGTAAAGCGTCGCGTATTTTACGATAGTGTACCCGCTTCAAACGTCGTCCTCCTATTTGCTTTAGCTGAAGCCACTTGTCATGCATTTGAAGAGGCTTTTGGACAAGTGCGTTACACCTCGGCCTTAACCCCCGTGTTGCAGCATTTTGCTCAAAAGGGATTATCCACCACCACCGACAAGCGCTTGTTTGTCTACACACACGATGGAGTGATTGACGTCATGGTGCTCAACGACAGCCGTTTGGTAATGCTCAACACCTACATGGTGCGCACCCTTACCGATGTTGACTACTATGTGTTTAACTTAGCACGTCACCTCATGCTCAACATGAACGAAACCCCCGTGTTTGTGGCAGGTATCCCCACATTGCGCGACCCTGTTATTGAAGAGTTGCAAAAGTATGCAGCGCGAGTTTATCCTGTCAACCCATCAGCCGAGTTCAACCGCAGCATAGTGTCAACTACCGAGGGGGTTCCTTATGACTTAATGTGCGCGTTGTTAAAGTAACAAAGCTAAAAAAAAGAACAAAGCCTCATGCGAATTATTACTGGAATATATAAGGGGCGCCACTTTGAAGTGCCTCGCACCTTCAAGGCAAGGCCCACAACCGACTTTGCCAAGGAGAACCTATTCAATGTGCTACGTGCCTATGTCGACTTTGAAGCGTGTTCAGCACTCGACTTGTTTGGTGGAACGGGTAGTATATCACTCGAACTCTTGTCGCGAGGTTGCCAACGCGTGGTAACCATCGAAAAAGATCGTCGTCACTTTGCCTTTATACAGCAGTGTCAGCGCACATTAGCCGATGACGCTTGGACCCCCATGTGTGGCGATGCCTTACGATTTATTGAGCGATGTGGTGAAAGTTACGACCTCGTGTTTGCCGACCCACCTTATGCGTTGCCCGAGTTAGGCGAGTTGCCCGATCGCGTAATGCAATCATCGCTCGTTAAGCCAGGTGGCTTGTTTGTGCTTGAACATGGCAAAAACTATGATTTTGCCTCGCGTCCCGACTTTGTTGAACACCGTGCTTATGGTAGTGTAAACTTTAGCTTCTTTCGTAAACCTGAAAATTAAGTACCATTACTAAATCATATACACCTAACCCGTTGGCGGCATTTCAGGTTAACGGGTAAACAAGTTGACAGGTTAACAAGTAAGTATGCTTTTCACCACTTATTATGTTAAAGCCAGAATGACAAGAAACTTAAAAAGCTTGGCAAACTTACCTGTTAACCCGTTAACTTGTCAACTTGTTTACTAATTCCGCCAACGCGTATACACCTAACAATTATCCTCTATTTTTATATGAAAAAAATCAAACGTATAGCTTCGGCACTCTGTTTGTTGGCCTTTACAGCTAACAGTTTCACCGCGCAAGCTCAGTTGCAATTGGTGAACGAAACAGTGGCTAATGCCGAAAACGAGCCAGCGCCAGTTCACCCCGTGCCTGCGCCTCGTCAGCTCAAGTGGCAAAAGACAGAGTTCTATGCCTTCTTTCATTATGGCATGAACACTTACACTGGGTCAGAGTGGGGTAATGGTGATGAAGACGAAAATAAGTTCGCTCCAACAGCAGCACCTAACCCAGAGCAATGGCTCACTGCCGTTAAGGCTGCGGGCATGAAGGGTGGTATAGCTGTTGTAAAACACCACGATGGCTTTTGTTTGTGGCCTACACAAACCACTACCCACAATGTAACCTCTTCAAGCAATGCTTATGCTAAGGCAACCAACATACCGCGCGACTTTGCAGCAGCAGCTAAAAAATTGGGCATGAAGTATGGCTTCTATGTTTCGCCTTGGGACCGCAACAACGAACACTACGGTGATGATACTTACGTGAAAGATGTATTCTTGCGCCAGTGTGCCGAATTAGCAGCCTTTGGCACTGATCAGTTTGAGATGTGGTTCGATGGTGCCAATGGTGGTTCGGGCTACTATGGTGGTAAGGGTGGCACACGCAACATTGACCGCTCTACTTACTACGATGTACCCAACTTGCGCGACACCGTGCATAAGGTATGTCCCGACTGCGTGCTTTGGGGCGTAGGTGGTGAGAGCCGCTGGATTGGTAACGAGGAAGGTTGGGCAGGCGAAACCAACTGGAGTCCTGAGGAATATCTTTATTCACCCGAAAAGAATGGTATGTATGGCACCATGAAGGGTTGGTACTGGCAACCAGGCGAGAGCGATGCCAAGTTAACCACAGGCGGATGGTTCTGGCACCAAGGCGAAGGCCAACTGTCAGCTGAACGCTTGTTCCAAATGTATCTTGAAACCGTGGGCCGCAATGCAACGCTCATTCTTAACTGCCCGCCCGACAAGTCCGGCTCTCTACCTACAGCCACAGTGTCACGCTTGCGTGAGATGGGCAAACTGCTCAAAACTCGCTTGCAAGGCACCAACTATGCCACCGAAGCCAAAATTACGGCCACTGAAACGCGTGAAGCAGGCGTAGGGCGCAACTTCGACGTAAATAACGTATGCGATGGCGACTCTGCTACATATTGGGCAACGAATGATGGTGTGAAGCAAGCATCTATTACCTTTGAGTGGAACGAACTCAAACCCATTCGTTATGCTGTGTTGCAAGAGCACATTCAACTCGGACAGCGTGTCAAGGCTTTCAGCATCGAAACCAGTACCGATGGTAAAACTTGGACCAAACGTGGTGCCAAGATTGCTACCACCACTATTGGCTATAAGCGTATCATTCCGCTCAATGGCAGCACAAGTGCCAGCTATGGTGGTGTGAAAAATGTGAAGTACGTGCGCATCAACATTCTTGACAGCCGTGCATGTCCTACAATTGAGAACATCGAATTGCGATAACACAACAAGCAGAGTTTAAAACGCAAGGTGAAGTATGTTTCATTCTTGCGCCTTTCAAACAACAGATTATTCAATGAAAAAGCATATTATAGCACTTGCTGCATTGGGCTTACCCTTCGCAGCAATGGCACAGACCGTAAAGGTGGACTTTGAAGATGCCTCGGGATATAAAAGTGTCGGTGTGTATGACACTTGGGAGGAGTCGCCCTTCCGCCTTGGTACTCTCAAAGGCAATTGTGCCGTGATTGATAATTTTATCGCCCCCACTAATGAAGAAGGTGTGGTGGTAAACGATTCAAAAAAGATTTTGGGTGTGCAGCGTTCACGCTTTGGTAGTAACACTTTTGGTGCACGCATTGACCTCAACACTCCCTTCGACATTACACCTACTAACAAGTATGTACACGTAAAGATTTTTAAGCCCATTGAGGGCCGTGTTATGCTTGTGGCCCTTGGCAAACGTCCTGACCGAGCTGGTCAGAGCAATGACGTAGAGCAAGCATGGGCTTATTCTACTTCCGTTTCAGCCGCCAACCAATGGTTCGATGCTGTTTTCCCCATTAAGGGGTGCAATGGTGTGCAAGTTCACAGCTTAGTGGTTGTGCCCGATGCCTCTTCACCACAGGACTTAACTGCTGACTTTGCAGCCTACATTGACGATATTGAGGTGAACGATTCACCCGAACCCCGTTTCATTACTCAAGTATCCACCATCTATGGCTTGAACTTCGACGTCGATGCCACCTCAAACAAGCCCGAACGCTACATAGCCGATGTCAAGCTCAAGAGCCCTTCGGCTGGCACACAAACCATCAAGGTTGGTTCTGCTTCGCCCCAGGTGATGTATCGCGACTTTACCGAAAAAGTGTTCAAGGCAAAGGCTGGCGAAACACTTACTCCATCCATTAACTATCAGAACGGTAACTGGATGAATGGTTACGTATATGTTGACCACAACAATAATGGCAAGTTTGAGGCCTCGCTCGACCCAACCACTCACAAGGTCAAACAAGGTTGCGACTTGATGAGCTACTACTACGTTGAAATGGTTGAAAACGAAAGTGGCTACAAGTATGATGGTTCGGCCTTGAGTGGCGACAACCGTAACAACTTGTCAACCCCCGCCTTTAAGTTACCTGCCGACATGACACCAGGTTTCTATCGCATGCGTTATAAAGTTGACTGGGGCAATATTGATCCTGCAGGACGTATGACAAGCACCAATAGCATACAGCAAAATGGTGGCTACATCGTTGATGTGCGCTTAAATGTGCATGCCGACCAAGTAGACCTTTCGGCAGCCAGCCGTAATGGTTACATCACATTGGCCGATGGCACAACGCTTGTGAACTACAAAACAGACTTTGGCAAGGCTGTAGTGCTCAAGGCTGAGCCTGCTCCTGGTTTCGCTATTGACTCTATGACCATTTACCACGGCTATAACCTCGATGGTCAGCAAGTAAATGAGTATGGCAACAAACAGTATGATGTACTCGTAGTTCATGCCAACGATTTCAATGCCGATGGCACTTACACTTTGCCTGCACAATATGTTGATGGAAATATTAGCATTGATGGTCAGTTTCGCAGCACTACATCCAGTGGCATAGAAAACACAAAAAGTGAGAAGGCTCTGACTTTTAGCCTTGCGGCTGAGAAACTACACTTAAGTGCTACTCAACCCACCCCAGTAAAGTTGGTGGATGCACAAGGTCGCGTAGTTTTCGAAGGCCGCATCAATGGCAAACGCACGTTGCACTTGCACAAGGGCGTGTATGTGCTGAACGATGAGAAAATTCTGGTTGATTAACCTTTCATCAGCATTTTAACGATAGTGAGTTTATAATTTTCATAGCATAGTTGCTAACTTTGCATGTAGGTTATAAACTCACTTTTTTTATTGAGCCTCTCAACAACTTAATGATAAAAAACAATGAAATTGATTTATTTTCATGGCTTTGCCTCGTCAGGTGCCTCAGGCACCGTGCAATTGTTGCGTAAAATGCTGCCATCGGCAGAGGTGATAGCTCCCGACATACCTGTTGACCCTGAGGAAGCTTTACCTATGCTGCATGAGTTGGTTGAAACCGAACAACCCGACATCATCGTCGGAACAAGCATGGGCGGCATGTATGTACAGCAAATGCATGGTCACTTACGTGTATGCGTCAATCCGGCCTTCCGCATGTCAACCATGAGCAAAGTATTGCACACTGGTGAACACAAGTGGCTCAATGGACGCAAGGACAGTGCAAAAACCTTTCGTGTAACGGCCGATACAATCAAGCACTTTAACCAAATGGAGCGCAAACAGTTTGATGGCATCACCCCCGACGATAAAGACTTGTGCTATGGTCTGTTTGGCATCAACGACGAGTTTGTTAATCCAGTCAATGCTTACAACACTTTTACCAAGTATTACCATCACGCAGAGCGTATTGAGGCAGGACATCAACTCAACGAAAAAGTGCTGCGCAAGTACTTGCTTCCTTTGCTCAAGCAGTTGCTCGGTTCCAAGTACGATGAGGCTGAAAAAGAGCCACTGCCTGATTACATGAAATACATGCAGCAGTAAGCTGACATGGCTTCTCGTTTCGCCCATAGCTAAGGCACAAAAGTTATAAGTGAAGCCTCAATGGTTACCAGTGCTTGCAGTGAGTGAAGGGGGCGCAAATACAGGTGCTACAGCCACTTCGCAACCACAGCGTATTCTGCCGCTGTACTGCTATACGTTGCACCATCACACGCTGCTTTCAAGCCACAACCTATGGCATCGTAGTTGGGCGGAATGTTGAACAAGTTGTGTGCCCTTTCGCATAACTCCACTCACTCCAACTACCCAATGACGACTCACCATGCAAGGCTGGAAAAGCATGTATGTTGCAGACGAACCGCGTTAACATATTTTCAGGAAGAGCTTTTCCTATGCTCTTCCCTTGTTTTTCCTATCGTTTCCGTATCGGTCCCGTATCAATCCCGTATTGTTTCCGTATTGTTTCCGTATTCCGATACGGGATC
>URDV01000082.1 GCA_900546605.1 uncultured Prevotella sp. | reverse complement strand
TGCTCTTCCGATCTCCATGAACATCATTCATTACATGCACGACAAATATTACTACGAAAAGGCTCAAATGGCACTTATTGACACTGACCCCGCCATTAACATTGCCTATGGTGCCGCAGGTCTTTCTATTGCCATTGACTCTCTCTCGGCCATCAAGTATGCTAAGGTTACCGCTAAGCGTAATGACATTGGACTTACTGAAGGCTTTGACATTGAAGGCGAGTTCCCTTGCTTTGGTAACAACGACGATAGAGTTGACCATCTGGGCGTTGACTTGGTTTACTACTTTGATGAAGAATTAAAGAAACTGCCCGTTTATAAAAACGCACAACCTACGCTTTCACTTCTTACCATCACATCAAACGTTATGTATGGTAAAAAGACGGGTGCTACTCCCGATGGACGTGCTGCTGGCATTGCATTTGCTCCAGGTGCTAATCCTATGCACGGACGTGACAAGAGTGGTGCAGTTGCTTCACTGGCTTCAGTTGCCAAGTTACGTTACCGCGATTCTCAAGATGGCATTTCAAACACATTCAGCATCGTGCCACAGAGCTTAGGACTTACCCCCGAAGATCGCGTTGAGAACCTTGTTACCATGATGGATGGTTACTTTACCAAAGGTGCTCACCACTTAAATGTGAACGTTTTGAACCGCGAAATGTTAGAGGATGCTATGGAACATCCTGAAAAGTATCCACAACTTACCATTCGTGTGAGTGGCTACGCTGTTAACTTCGTAAAGTTGTCACGCGAGCATCAGCTTGAAGTTATTTCACGTTCATTCCACGAGCGCATGTAATTGCATAGCCTCACAACATAGGGGGCTAACACATCAATAACTTACTAAAAAAGCCATCGCGCGAAACATTTGAGTTTCGCACGATGGCTTTTTTTATATGTACAAGTGATCAAAATGAAGAGTTATTGAAATCAAGACACCTACTAATCAATGATGAGTAGAGTCATTAGCGTGAACAGGCACATGTTCATTAGTTGTAGCAGACGAAGTATTAGTGCCATTATTTGCAGCACCCGTTTCTTCAGCTGTTTCCTCTGCATTTTGCGAAGCCTCTTTAGCTTGCTTATACTTCTTCCAATATAGCCAACGGGCATGTCTTATGGAGTCTTGTATGCGCAAACTATCTTCGTGCGACAACACATTAGCCATTGTGTCAACCTCTGTCTTTACAGGTTCTGGCAAAGTATCAGCTGCTACCACGGGGGTAGCATCCTTTTGTTCCATCTGCCAATGACTAACCATGGGCATCCATACATTATAGGTCGCAACAACAACAACCACAATGGCCGCAATGAGCCACGCCCACCAATACCGCTTTGTCCAACGTTTTGTAGCCAACCACATTTTGTTTTTACGTGGGTGTCTATAACGTTTACTACGATTGTGCTTTACACCTTCATTTTGCGTTACAACATGTTGTGAAGGCAAGTCGGGGTGTGACGAGGGGGCTTGAGCTTTCGCTTTTGCTTTCGTACTATCCGACTTTGCATCTTCCGTTTTAAAGGACGTGTATGAATAACCTAAGGGTAAACGTGGAGGGATGTTGGTAGTTCGGCTTTCGCTGGGTTCAAAATAAAGAGAGTGTAGCGAGTGTACTTCATCAAAGTCATTCTCCTCCTGTTCAGTCACCTTACCTTCATCATCTGCACCCTGCGCATCATTTTTTGTGGAGCTGTTATCAACACTTGCCTCATATGCTTCATCAGCTGTAACATTAGCCCTCATCTCATCAACTTCGTCAGAGTTCGTTGTGTCGTCACCAGCAGACTCAGACGCTTCGAGTTGATTAGCGCTACCCCCCTGCACATTATCGATTGATGGTGTAAGTGGCTTATTAAGTTCCCCTGTATCTTTTTTCTTTTTATTCATAACAACAATATGTTTTATGCGTCACCACAGGTTAACGCAGAGTTGGTAAACACCACACGTTAGTTACCTAATCATTATCACGATTGCCCATAAAAACCATTAAGTAGTAAACAAGCGTGGCTAAAGAGCTCAACGCTGCAACCACATAAGTGTAGGCAGCAGAGCGTAAAGCCGAAACTGCCATAGGCTGATCATAAGCCGAAGTGATGCCAGCCTGTTGCAGCCAAGCAGTTGCACGACGTGAAGCGTCAATCTCAACAGGCAAAGTGATAAAGCTGAACAAGGTGGTCAGGGCAAACAATATGATGCCTACCAGCAATATGGAGGGCATGGTTTGCACCATGATAATACCTGCCAACAATATCCATTGCACCCAATTTGAGGCAAATGACACCACGGGGACAAGTGCAGAGCGCATGGTGAGCGGTGCATAAGCTACAGCATGCTGCACCGCGTGTCCGCATTCATGAGCAGCCACGGCTGCAGCTGCTACTGACCTACCATTAAACACCTCGGGCGATAAATTGACAGTGTTGTTTGTAGGATTATAATGGTCGGTTAAGTAACCTGGTGTGCTTGTCACCGTAACATTGTAGATGCCATTGTCATGTAACATCTTTTCAGCTACTTCACGTCCTGAGAGTCCTGATGTAAGAGGTACTTTTGAAAACTTTTTGAACTTACTATTCAAATTTTGCTGCACTACGAAGCTCAGCAGTGCAATGCCAATAAAAATAATCCAATAGAACATAGTAAATATTTATATTAGGTAACCCGTTGGCGGATTTGTTGGTAAACGGGCTAACAAGTTGACAATTAACGAGTATGTTTGATAAGTAGGTATTCAAAATTAGTTGATATGAATGGGTGCAGTATTTAGTTCATATGCTATTTGTGTAAAACCTTGTTGTTTAAGACGAAAGTTATCATTCATCTATGTTATGCCTTGCGCCTTACCTTCGACAAGGCAAATTCAAGACATTCTTTCATAATTTGTGCTCCAAGCAAGCGTAAACTGGCTATGTAAGCTACTGCTGCCACCACCACTTTAATAAGTAAACTAAGGTAGATGTTGTTGGCCACATGCTGAGCAGCCAACCAAGCTAAACCCATAGCTATAGCTGCTAAAGCTATAAACGGAATCACATCGCGCAGGGCATCTAAGAGTTTGAGTCCTATCATGCGGTGCACAAACCAATGCCACACAAACACCCATAGCGTATTTGTCGTAATGTAGGCCAACACCATAACCTCTACGCCCCATCGGTACAACATAACAAGTTGCAACATTTGTGCCAAGCAAAGTGCTATGGTGTTCCACATAAACAAGTTGCTTTTACCTTGACTGACAATAAAATTGGAATAGAGTGAGGCGAAGGGAATGAAAGCTCCCCCCACACACAGCAACTGCATAAGGCGTGCACTCACCAACCATTTATCGGTTATGGCGATGGTTATGAACTCTGGCGCAATCAATGCCAAGCCAAACAATGCAGGACATGACAAAAAGGCTGTTAAGCGTAACATTTTTCGAAACACTTGCTGCATACGCTCTGGCTCATTATATGATAGACGTGCAAACAAAGGTTGTGTTACGCTCCATATCATTCCAGTAAGCGTTGTATACCCCATACCTGTCCATTTATTGGCCTGATTGTAGTATCCCACGGTCTTTTCGCCATACAAACGACCAAAGAAGAGGCTGAACAAGTTGTTATTGATGTGCGTAAAGATGTTGGTTGCTAACAACCGCGAACTATAACCTATCATGCCCCGTAAGGGGTGAAGGTCAATGTGCCACGTGGGATGCCAACCTGCAAACCACCAACTGCCTATGGTTAACATGGAGCAAAAGGTGAGGTTCTGCACAGCTATGCCCCAATAGGCAAAACCATTCCATGCTAAGTAAATGCCTACTAACCCCGAAACTATGAGGGCTACCGACGACAATATGGCTGTTTCGCGCACCTTCATGTTACGAAATAGCCACGCGCGGGGCGAAGTGTTGAGTGCCGAAATAACAAAGCTCAAAAACGACAGGCGCGCTAAAGGCACCAACACGGGCTGACGATAAAATTGGGCTATGAGGGGTGCACAAGCAAACAACACGATGTAAATGCTCACGCTACAAATTACATTGAACCAAAAAACTGCGTTATAGTCAGCATCTGTCACCTCCTTTTTGCGGTTTAGGCCTGATATAAAGCCACTCTCTTGCAACGTTGAAGCTATGAGTGTAAAAATGGTTAGCATGCCCACCATGCCATAATCAGCAGGTGAGAGCAAACGAGCCAAAAATATGCCAAACACTAAGTTCAACAATTGTTGCGCCCCGCTGTTAATGCTTCCCCAAAGCAGTCCGTCAGCTGTTTTTTCTTTTAATGATTTAGCCGTCATGAAGGCAATAGTTCGTTAGCAAAATAGAAGTGACAATACCACCAACAAGGCAAACGTTAGCATATTGCGCGAGGTAAAACCTAATATGCGATTCAATTCGCGACCTTGATGAATCGTTACCATCTTATGCCATGTCAAGTAATGTGGTAAAAGATAGAAAAGTGGCAATATGGCTGTCCACAAGTGCCCGTAGTAGGCCAACATAGCTACACACACATAACCTGCCACTCCTTGCAACAAGTAAAACAAGGCACCAAACCTCTCGCCCAAAGCCACTATGAGTGTTCGCTTGCCACTCACAGCGTCTTGCTCGCGGTCGCGGTAGTTGTTGAGCACCAACAGGGTGTCTGTTACAAGGCCCGAAGCTGCGGCTAACCACCACACGGATGGACTAAGACTCTGTGCTTGTACATAATAGGTGCCACACACGGGTACAAAACCAAAGAACACCCAAACCAATAGGTCGCCACAGCCCATGTATGAAAGCAATGTAGTGTAAAGAAAAGCAAACACTACACAAGCCACACCTATGCCTATCAGCACACATCCGCCATAGGGCAGCAAGCAACATCCCACTACACAAGCCAATAGCAACATAATGGCTATGCCCCATTGCATGGCACGAGGTGATATCCACCCTTGCGCACAAGCACGTTCAGGGCCTAAACGGTCTTCGCGGTCTGTTCCTTTTTTAAAATCGAACAAGTCGTTGATAAAGTTAGCTACCACTTGCATCAAAGCTGCAAATAAGCAACACAATAGTGCAGGCAGCCACTTGCCTTGTCCCTCGCTATAAGCAAGGGCCGTTGCTGTTAGCACGGGTATGAGTGCCGCTGTTAGCGTTTTGGGTCGTGCTGCTAATATCCAATATTTTAAACTATTCAAGTTGATTTAATCTTATTAATGCGTCTTTTTTTTAGCATAAAAAATGCCCAAAGTTACATAGTTGATGTCAACATGCACATGCCACACTCATTTTATTTTTCGGGCAAAAAGTCAAGTAACATCTTTAACGATTCTGGGTCATTCCAACTCCAAAATCGGTTTTCCTTCAACACCTTAAAAGCTTGCATTTGATCTTTGCCCACGAACTTTTTAAAACTACTTTCGTTAGCAGGAATCACAAAGCCGTTAATGTAAAAGTAGTAAGTGTCAGTAAGCGGAATACCACCTTCATCATCACGCTTTTGCGTGTCGAGATTTAAAAAGGTTTCACTACCAGGCAGTTCAACCGTAAAGTTGTCCATACCCTTACCTCCTGTTGTTTCTTCGCGATAAAGTGGCATGTTTACATGCGTGCAGCAAAGCAGTCGGTTGTAGCCCTTTTGTGCCACCACTCGTGCCATAACCGAGTCAACCTTCATATATTTTGCCGTATCGCCAAACTCTACACCTACAATGTTTTTAACATAAGCCCGCATTACCTTGTTGGTTTTCTCATCCAAATAAACAAGTGAGCCATCTTTTAAAAAGATGTTGGCCTTTGCCTTTACTGAACGGCCAAAAGTTTGCAGTATCTTGGCCTCTTGAAAGGTTGGATAGAGCAAAGCCGTTTGGCTACGCTTTTCAACTTGCACTTGCTGCGCAAACCCCATTAGGGGCATTAACAGCATAGAAAAAATCAAAATTAAGTGTTTCATACATTCCCCAATTTTTTTATTACAAACTCTTTTATGAAAGCGGCTGTTTGCTCTATGCCTAACACCGACGAATTGATGCATAAATGGTAGGTGTCAGCTGCTCCCCAAGTGCCTGAACTATAAAAGTTGTAGAAGTCTGCACGTTGGCTATCCCCCTTTTCAATAATCTCTTCAGCCTTTTCGACTGTGCAGTTGCTCCACTTCATTACGTTGGCAATGCGATCTTTCATGTCGGCGGCAATAAACACATTCACACAACGCGGATAGTCGCGCAACACATAGTCGGCACACCTACCTATAAAAATGCATGAATGGTCAGCAGCAGCCTTACGAATAGCTTCACTCTGAATGCGAAACAAGTTTTCGTTCGACAACTCATTATTATAATAGGTAGTGCCACCACCTATAAACGGAATGATGTTGCCTAACGTACGCAAAAAACGATTCTTTTCGTCATTCTTTTCAAACACTTCAGCACAAAAGCCGCTTTCTTTGGCTGCAAGGGTCAATATTTCGCGGTCGTAGTACTCTATGCCAAACTCCTTGGCTAAAATATGTCCGATGGCACGTCCTCCGCTACCCAGCGAACGGCCTATGTTAATAACAAAAGGTTCCATTATATTTGCTATGAATAAGGTTAATTAAACTTGGGGGGTTGATAATTTTTTAAACTTCTTTACTTGCAGGGTCAGTAACGTAATGGCTAAAATTGAAGCTAAGCCATCAGCAACAGGCGCGGCATGCCACAAGCCCTCTAAGGGGTCGCTGTACACATGTGGCAGTATGAAGATAGCAGGCACCAAAAAGATAAGCTGACGAGTGAGCGACAAGAATATGCTCTTAGGTGCATAACCTATGCTTTGGAAAAAGGCTGTCGACACAATTTGTATGCCCACAATGGGAAACATCATAACCATACAACTCAGTGCGTGTGAAGCCATTTTTATTAGTTCTGGCGAGTCCTTAGCAAACAATGTTACAAATGGTGTTGGGAAGAATATACCTATAATAAAGCCCATCATTGTAATCATTGTACCAAAGCACAAAGCGCGTTTTAACACACCCAACACACGGTCATAACGTTTGGCACCAAAGTTGTAACCAGCAATGGGCTGCATGCCCTGATTTAAACCTATGACCACCATCACTATAAACAGAATCAAGCGGTTGCATATGCCAAATGAACCTACAGCCACATCGCCACCATAGGTGGTAAGGCTACGTGTCATCATGGCTGCTACTAAGCAAGCACACAAGTTGATAAGGAATTGTGGCAAACCCACCAACAACGATTCACGCACCAAACGTAAGTCAAGCTTTATGTTTTTACGGCTAAGGTGTATCAGGTCGCTCTTGTTGGAGAACAAGCGTAACTGCCACATGAGCATCATCAGCTGAGCCAATATGGTGGCCGTGGCAGCCCCACGTATACCCCAATTAAGCACAAAAATAAAGATGGGTGCTAACACACAGTTGAGTATAACCGTGCCAAAGGTGGCATACATGGCCTTTTGTGGGCGATTGGTTGAACGCAGCATAGCATTTAGCCCTAAGTACATGTGTGTCACCACATTGCCCACAAGTATGATTGACATAAACTCACGAGCATAGGGCAATGTCACGTCGCTGGCACCAAAAAAGCGCAGTATAGGATTAATAAAGCACAGCAATATGGCTCCCAGCACAATGCCTAATGTTAGGTTCATTATGACTACATTGCCCAATATTTTTTGAGCCGTTGTGTAGTCTTTCTGGCCCAATTTTACACTCATCAGGGTAGCTGCACCTACACCTACCATAGCACCAAAGGCTGCGGTAAGTGACATCAAGGGACCTGTCAGAGCTAAACCCATAATGGCTTCGGGACCTACACCCTGCCCTATAAATATGCCATCAATAATGTTATAAACCGACGAGGCTGCCATAGCAACAATTGCAGGTATAGCATATTGCATGAGCAGAGCACCCACAGGTTTTTCGGCCAACACATTGAATTGGTTTGTATTACTTTGTTGTTTCATGCTGATGCAAAGTTACAAATATACTTGCTTGTGCATGAAAATTTGTGTGCAAAAAATGTAGAATGGCTATTTAAAGAGTTAACAAGCAAGTGTAATATTACGCATAAAGTTTGAAAAACTCTATAAATTTAAGATTGCAGAATGCCTATTTATTCAGGTTTTTGATTTAGTATGAAGTTCTATTTTTTCTTCATATTATTTGATAACTACTACTTTAATCGTTAAATTTGCAGTGTATTATGTAATAAACAAAAAAAACAACGTTATGGCAAAATTCAAACGCATATTGCTGAAACTCAGTGGCGAAAGCTTAATGGGGGAGCAAGGCTACGGCATTGATGTAAAACGACTCAATGAGTATGCTGCACAAATAAAAGAGGCTCTTGAAATGGGCGTACAAATAAGCATCGTTATTGGTGGTGGTAACATTTTCAGAGGCTTAAGTGGTGCGGGCAAAGGCTTTGACCGTGTTAAAGGTGACCAAATGGGCATGTGTGCCACTGTTATTAACTCGTTGGCTTTGAGTTCAGCTCTGGGTGCCATTGGCGTAAAGAGTCATGTACTCACAGCCATCCGCATGGAACCAATTGGCGAATTTTATAGCAAGTGGAAGGCTATTGAAGCCATGGAACGTGGTGAGGTAGCCATTATCAGTTGCGGCACAGGTAGCCCTTACTTCACTACCGACACGGGGTCTTCATTACGTGGCATTGAAACCGAAGCTGACGTTATGCTCAAGGGTACTCGCGTTGATGGTGTTTACACGGCTGACCCCGAAAAGGATCCTACTGCTACTAAGTTTGATGAAATTACTTATGACGAGGTGCTTTCACGTGGATTGAAGGTGATGGATGTTACGGCCACTGCCATGTGCCGTGAAAACAAATTGCCTATTTACGTATTCAACATGGACGTGTATGGCAATCTTAAAAAGGTGCTGAGTGGTGAAAACATTGGCACTTATGTGCATGCATAAGTTTGTTTTTCTCTAAAAAAAGCCTCTGATTTTAGTAAAGACTACCTTCACAGCCTCTGCTAAAACCAGGGCACCGACTTACTGCTATTACCCGTTGGCGGAATTTCAGGTTAACGGGTTAACAAGTTGACAGGTTAACAAGTAAGTATGCTTTACACCACTTATTATGTTAAAG
>URDV01000081.1 GCA_900546605.1 uncultured Prevotella sp. | reverse complement strand
TTTCAACTTGGATGCTTTCATCGTTTTTACTCGCATCTTGTTGCAAAGTCAGTCCGTTTATAGAACACCCCTATAAAGTGTTGACAAGTGTTTGTCACTTACTAAGCATTCACGTAAAAACATAAAAAGGGCTGTACCAGTGATGTGATGAAACTCCGAGCTAAATAAGATTTGAGCTCCAGCCCATCTCTGTAATCCGACCCTACGCAAGCGCATATCGGCACGCCATTGAAGAACTGGTTGACTCGGTTTTCAGTTAATTATTGATGAGTATCCCAATCTAACCGGTACAGCCTAAATGATGTTGCAAATATACAACCATCTGATATATCGCCCAAGTATTTTGTGCGTTTTTTTTATACAATGTAATATTTTCATAATTTTATTTGATTTCATACATGCAATCCATTTTTTCTTATTAAGTTTACTGCCAAATGTCCTCATTGAGAACATAAATTCATTACAAAACTTGCTCATGAAAAACCTTAGCTTTCACCTTAGCTACTATACAGATAATGGGGCTTATCCTGAATTGGCCTATTCAGTTGATAACGGCCCTATAGTATATGTGCCGTTACACTCAGACAACCATGGTATGTGGATTACCCACCTTGAAGTGCCTGACAATAGTCAACAAATACGTTACGCTTATCAAATAATCGGTGCCGGTGCGCAATTACAACGCACAGAGCAAAACACATGGCGATTATTTCATTTTAATCATCGCACAAACATATGTTTTGTTGATGCTTGGGCCGATAACCAAATGAGTGAAATATATCATCGCACTGCTTTTGAACATTGCATCATGTTGCCTCGTGGTGGAGAGCAGTTGCACATGGATTTGTTGTCATCACCCTGTTTGCTCTTGTTACATGCCTTGCCTCCAACTGATGGACTTCGTTGGGCTGTAGTAGGTAGTACCCCTAATTGGGGTAAGTGGCAACTGCATGAAGCTCGTTTGATGCAGCGTACAGGCACTTATGAATGGGCTCTGCCACTATCACGTGACGATTTTGAACAAGGTGTAGAGTATAAATATGTGTTGCTGAATACCACACAACTTGAAGCTTCAGTGTGGGAACAAGGTGGTAACCGAATAATTATGGCTATGCCTTGTGATGTTAATGCCTCATTTGTGCGACAAGATGAAATGCCCCATATTGACCTAAAACCATGGCGTGGCGCAGGGTGTGTGATGCCTGTGTTTTCGCTTCGTAGCAAGGGCAGTATGGGGGTGGGTGATTTTGCTGATTTGCTTACTTTCATTCGTTGGGCGGCTGAAACTGGAATGAAAGCTGTACAGTTGTTGCCTATTAATGACACCACGCGCACGGGGGGGTGGCGCGATTCTTATCCTTATAATGGTATTTCAGTATTTGCTCTTCATCCTATTTATTTAGACTTGCGTGAATGGAAAAACTCGCAAGCCTATAAACAATGTGAGGTTGAGGGGGCTCGTTTGAATGCTTTACCCGATATGGATTATGAAGGGGTGTTTAAACTCAAAATGCAATTTGCGCATACCTTGTACGATGAAATGGGGGCGCGCACGTTAGCTTCATCTGAGTATAAACTTTTTGCAAGTAAAAATAAGCGCTGGTTGCCAGCCTATACAGCCTTTTGTGCCTTGCGCGACACTTATCATACAGCCGATTTTCGTTCATGGCCAGCAGACGCTCCTACGCCTGACAATATTGATAATTTCACACATCAACATCCGCACATAAAAGTGCTGCGTGACTTTTATGGCTTTTTGCAATACTTGCTACATCGTCAAATGTTGCAGGTGCATGAGGCTGCACGCCAACTGGGTGTGATGATAAAAGGTGACATACCCATTGGTATAAGTCGCGATAGTGTGCCTGCATGGGTTGATAATAGGCTCTTTCACTTTAATGGTCAAGCTGGTGCTCCGCCCGATGACTTTGCTGTGCATGGACAAAATTGGGGCTTCCCTACTTATAATTGGGAGGAAATGGCAAAAGATGGTTATGCTTGGTGGCGTGAGCGCTTGCAGCACATGGAGCAGTATTTTGATGCTTACCGCATTGATCATGTGTTAGGTTTCTTTCGTATATGGGAGGTGCCTACTACACAAATATATGGCGTGTTAGGACATTTCCGCCCTGCATTGCCCTTTACTGAAACTGAAATTCATAATTATGGCTTTACGGGTAACGTAGCAGCTTTTTGTGTACCTCGAGTAACGCGCAAACGTATGCAACAACTTGTGAACGACTTGGGTGATGCACAGTTTGCTACGCAATATTTTGATGTCTTTGATGAGGAATCGTATTGTTTAAAGCCAACTTATTGTTCGCAGCGCGCCATAGAGCGTTTGTTACCCGAGGGGAAAACGCGTGAGGTGCTGCTTGAAGTGGCTTGTGAGGTCTTATTTATTCATGACAGCGAGCATCCGCAGTTATATCATCCGCGCGTATCAGCTCAACTCACTCAGTTATTTCAGAGTTTGACAAGTCATGAACGTGATGCTTTTAATCGTTTACATGATGACTTCTTTTATCATCGTAATAACCAGTTTTGGGCAGATGAGGCTATGAAAAAGGTTCCAGCTGTAACTCATAGCTTCGACTTGCAACATCCCCTATTGCGTCTTTATCCGTTACAAGGTGATGGAATGTTGCCGTGTGCTGAAGATTTGGGCATGGTGCCAGCTTCAGTTAAAGGTGTATTAGAACGTTTGCAGATACTTTCGCTTGAGATTCAACGCATGCCCAAAGAGTATGGTGTACGTTTTGGCAATGTTGCACATAATCCTTACTTATCAGTAGCCACCATCGCAACACACGATATGCCACCATTACGCTTGTGGTGGCAGCAAAATGAAGTGCAAAGGCAAGCTTTTTGGACGGATGTGCTTGGTCAAACGGGGCAAGCTCCTGCTGATGCCACACCTGAAGTGTGTGAGGCTGTAGTAAAACTTCATTTGCAATCGCCTTCAATGTTATGCTTGTTGGCTTTTCAAGATTGGTTGTCAATATCGTCATCTCTGCGAAGCAAACATCCTGAAAATGAACAAATAAATGTGCCTGCTAATCCTAATCAGTATTGGCGTTATCGTATGCATCTTACACTTGATGATTTATTGCAAGCATCGGGCTTTAATGATAAGTTGCGGGCACTTATAGCAGAGTGCCGTTAGTGTTTATTAGTCGTGGGGCTTGTAATACTAAGTGTATTGTTACAACATCACATAAGTGGTTAACTCTTAAAGGTCATGTTACTTTTGTTTCAGACTTTAAGGGTTAACTTTGTAATCTCGAACGCATCTCGAACGCATCTCGAATAAATGTAAACATGTTTAGAGTGAGGATAAATGTTGTAAATGGTATAAAGTTTTGTTTGGCTCTAAATACTTTTTTATCTTTGCATAAAATAGGCTTCGGCTCAGCATATCATTCAAACAAGCTTGATGCTCTGCATTCGCCTTGCGCTATTTTTGCATAAAATAGGCTTCGGCTCAGCATAGCATTCAAACAAGCTTGATGCTCTGCATTCGCCTTGCGCTATTTTTGCATAAAATAGGCTTCGGCTCAGCATAGCATTCAAACAAGCTTGATGCTCTGCATTCGCCTTGCGCTATTTTTGCATAAAATAGGCTTCGGCTCAGCATAGCATTCAAACAAGCTTGATGCTCTGCATTCGCCTTGCGCTATTTTTGCATAAAATAGGCTTCGGCTCAGCATAGCATTCAAACAAGCTTGATGCTCTGCATTCGCCTTGCGCTATTTTTGCATAAAATAGGCTTCGGCTCAGCATAGCATTCAAACACGTTTGATGTTCTGCATTCGCCTTGCGCTATTTTAATACCGCTTTGTCTCTATTTATAAACAGCATCAATGAAAATACAACACGAACGCATCATACAGTTGCCCAAGATTGCAGATGGACGTGGCAATTTGTCAATTATAGAGCAAATGGAACAAATACCATTTGCTATTAGTCGTGCCTATTGGATATATGATGTGCCAGGAGGCTTTAGCCGAGGCGAGCATGCTTATAAGCAGAACCAAGAGTTTATTGTAGCTTTGTCAGGAAGCTTTGATGTAGAGCTTGATAACGGAACAGAAAAAAACATCTATCATTTGAATCGTTCATACATGGGTGTGTATGTGCCACAAGGTACATGGCGACGTATGACGAATTTTTCAACCAATTCATTAGCTTTGGTGTTAGCATCCAACCCATTTGATGTTGACGATTATATTCTGAATTATGAAGAGTTTTTGCTTTGGAAACAAGGCAAAATTGTCACTACTCATTCGCCCAATGTGCCAGTACAAAGCGCTGATGTGACATTGTTCTCACAGTCTATTTTACCCCATGTGCATCGTTTGCCCAGTGTATTTGATTGTTCTCTTTGTCAACTTGTTCGACATCACGACCCTGAAGGTAACCTCACATTTGTTTATGAAAACGTGCATGTGCCTTTTCCTATAAATCGTGTGTTTTATAGTTACGACATTCCTGGCGGTGAAGATCGCGGTGCACATGCTCACAAGCAATGTCATCAGTTCATTATTGCTGCATCAGGTAGCTTTGAAGTTGTGTTAGATGATGGGGTAAATAAACGTACTGTTATGCTGAATCGTCCTTTTTGGGCTTTGCATGTACCTCCTGGCATATGGGCTTCAGAGCAAGGCTTTTCGTCAGGTAGCATTTGCTTGGTGTTGGCCTCGCATGCATATAATGAAGACGATTACTTGCGCAATTATGCATCATTCATAGCTTATAGACAATCAAACGACAAACACTTATGATTAAAGCACTTGACTTGCAAGCCATAACGCAAATGCATGCTGAAGAGTATAAAACAGCTGTGCAGCGTGTTATAGACAGTGGATGGTTCTTGCAGGGAACTGAAATACAACAATTTGAACAAGCATACGCACAATATATAGGTACACAACACTGTGTAACTGTGGCCAATGGGTTGGATGCATTGTACCTTATACTCAGAGGGTACAAAGAATTGGGATATTTGCATGATGGTGATGAAATTATCGTGCCTGCCAACACTTACATTGCTACCATATTAGCCATTACACGTAACCGCTTGACTCCTATACTCGTGGAGCCTACTTGGGATGGACTGGAATTAGATATAAGTAAAATTGAAAACGTCTTAACTTCAAACACACGCGGCATTATGACGGTACACCTATATGGTCGTATTGCTTATAATGAACAGTTAGCTGCTATTTGTCAAAAACATAACCTAAAATTGTTTGAAGATTGTGCTCAAAGTCATGGCTGTGCATATGCAGGAATTAAGACAGGGGCTTTGGGGCATGCTGCTGCTCACAGTTTTTATCCAGGCAAAAATATGGGTGCCTTTGGGGACGCTGGTGCTGTAACAACAAATGATGACGAACTGGCTTCAGTTATTAGAGCTTTAGCCAATTATGGCAGTCAGCGCAAGTATGTTTTTCAGTATGTGGGCATTAATAGCCGTATGAGTGAAATTGATGCGGCTGTGTTATCAGTAAAACTAAAATATTTGGATGCTGATAATAAAAAACGACAACAATTGGCAGCTTACTATTATGCACATATAAACAATCCTCTAATCACCTTACCCATGCGCTTGCCCAACGAGAATAACGTGTATCACCAATTTCCCGTGTTCTGTGCTGAAAGGGATAGGTTGCAGCAACACCTTGCAGCGTGTGGGGTGCAAACTATTATTCATTACCCCATACCGCCTCACAAACAGACTTGTTATGCAGCATGGAATGTGCGCAGTTACCCTATAACAGAGCGCATTCATGCACAAGAATTGTCTATTCCTATGAATCAAGTGATAACTTCTGCGCAAGCAGAGCAAATAGTAAACGCAATTAATTCTTTTGAATGAAACTATGCAGATAACTCTTAACACAACGCTCGGACGTATAGTCGTAAACCTTTATGATGAAACACCTCTTCATCGCGACAACTTTATAAAATTGGTAAAAGAAGGGTTTTATAATGGCACGTTGTTCCATCGTGTCATTAAAGACTTTATGATACAAGGAGGAGATCCCGACAGCAAATCAGCTCCTCAAGGAAAAGTGTTAGGCACAGGAGGACCAGGTTATACTATTCCAGCTGAAATAAATGCTGAAAAGTTCTTTCACAAGCGTGGGGCTATATGCGCTGCACGTACGGGCGATGAGGTAAATCCTGCACGCGAGAGTAGTGGTAGCCAATTCTACATTGTGTGGGGTAAAGTTTACAAGTCGGGTGAACTCAAATCTCTTGAAAAGCAAATGGCTATGCAGCAAGAACAAATGGTGTTTAATGCATTGGTCGGTGAACATCGTGCCGAAATAATGCAAATGCGTCGCAATCGTGATCGTGCAGGATTGCAGACATTGCAAGATGCCTTACAAGCACAAACCAAGCAAAAGTGTAAGGAACTGGGGCAACCTCGTTTTACTGCAGAACAAGTTGAGGCGTACACTACCATAGGTGGAACTCCTTTCCTTGACGGGCAATACACCGTATATGGTTGTGTTGAAGATGGATTGGATGTTGTTGAAAAAATTGTGTCGGTTGCAACCGATCGCAATGATCGACCTAAGGAAGATGTGCAAATTATTGATGTAACTTTATAGTTGGTGATGTATTATGGAGCCAAAAGAAAAGAAATGGAAAATACTTGAGAGCAAATACATCATTAAGCGTCCTTGGCTTACAGCTCGCTGTGATAAGGTAGAGTTGGCCGATGGACGTGTGAACGATGAATATTATGTGCTCGAATATCCCGATTGGGTAAATGTTATTGCCATAACCAAAGATGGACATTTTATTATGGAGCGTCAGTATCGTCACGGCATGCAAGTGTTTAGCACGGAGTTGCCATGTGGCGTGATGGAAAAAGGTGAAACTCCCTTGCAGGCAGCACAGCGTGAGTTACTTGAAGAAACAGGTTATGCTGGTGGAGAATGGACAAAGTTGATGGATATAGGAGCTAATCCTGGTTCGCAGAACAATTACACGCATTGCTTTCTTGCGGTAGGTGTCGAGAAGGTTGCCGATCAATCGCTTGATGCAACAGAGGAGTTAACTGTGGTGATGATGAATGAGAATGAAGTAAAGTCTTTACTTGAGCAGAACCGCATGTGTCAAGCTTTGATGGTAGCTCCTCTTTACAAATACTTCTATATGAAGAAATAGTGAAGTGGTGTATCTTTCACTTTTATTATGTTGCTATGTTGTAATTCGTCCCTTTGGGTTTTCGAACATAGCATGCGCTATTTAATGATATGACCAGTTTAATGAGACAATTTTGCTTATTTAAGCTGGTCATAAATTATTGCTTATATTGCTAAGTAGGAATTCAAAGTTATTGCTTCTATATAACAAAGTTCAAATATCATCTTTGTTATTATCTCAACTTGTTTGCCATTCTGGCAAAGGGAACTATCCGCTAAAAGTTTTCGACCGATATTAATTTAGGGCTGATTTCCCTGCAATAACTTGATATATAGCTCACTAAGGCTAATTTACAGAGTGCGTAATATGGTAATTTCTAACTCAAACATGTATTATATTCAATAGTCATTGTGTATAGTACTACAACTTTGCCAAGTATAGGATATAAGTTAATAGATAAACTAAAAACCATAGAATTTCCAATCTGAAAACTCTATGGCTTTTAATATGTCGGGGCGACGGGATTCGAACCCACGACCCCCTGCTCCCAAAGCAGGTGCGCTAACCGAACTGCGCTACGCCCCGTGCATTTCCTTAATGCGGTGCAAAGGTAGGCATAATTTTGAAACTGACAAACAAAATGACAGTTTTTTTTATAAAAAAGCATTTTGATTGCCCTTTTAATGCATAAAGAGGGTGAATAGCGTAATGTCAGTTGGTTGATATATGAAAGTTGTTCGCTAAAGCTCAAAAGAGCAACAGAAAAAACAACATCATATTATTCAATTAAAGCACCAGCTTTAAGCAGTGCATGCCATAGGTTGTTTCGATAATTGGGAGTTAGTGTGGCCAATGCCGCTGTAACTTTTTGTATGTTGGTGCGGTTGCTAATATTATCAAATGGACAGACTTTGTCAACGGGGTGATAATGTTGCATTGCGGCCCAACTTTTTAAATCATCCTCAGCCATTCGTGCTAAGGGGCGAATGATGGTCATGCAAAACTTGCGCATGCTGATACGTACGGGCATGGTTGAGAATGTACCATTAAAGGTAAGGTTCATTAAGGCTGTACGCAAAATGTCATCTTGATGGTGTCCTAACGCTATTTTGTTGCAATGCAAACGTTGAGCTTCATTAAAAAGCGTTTTTCGACGATTCCATGAGCACAGAAAACAAGGTGTGCGTTTGGCATTGCGGTCAGGTTCAAAACCTGTTTCTACAACATGAAAGGGTATATTCCATTTTTTACATTGTGCTTGTAGGTAGCTTGTGTCTGAAGTATAATGAATGTTACGCATGCGCACATGCATGGCTTCAATTGTAAAGTAATGATTGCTGCGAGCCATGCGTTCGCCTAAAAGGTCAAGCAAGGCAAGTGAATCTTTTCCTCCTGACAAGCCAATGAGTATGCGGTCGCCTTTCTCAATTAGTGAGAACTCTTTTATGGCTTCACCCAATTGTCGCTGCAAGCGTTTGTGAAGTTGGTATTCGGGTTGAAGTTTCTTTTGCTCAGTCATAATCAACCATCCTTATTTCATGAAAACAAAGTAAACAGCGGCAACCAAGCAGCCAAAGGCAACAATATGATTCCAATGAAAAGCTTCGCCTTTAAACATAAAGGTGGCGATGACGGTAAATACAATGAGCGATACAACCTCTTGTATAACCTTTAATTGAATGAGGCTGAAGGGACCTCCATTATCAATAAATCCTAAACGATTGGCAGGTACTTGACACATATATTCAAACAATGCAATACCCCACGAAAACAATATAACTGCTATGAGCGGCCAGTTGCGGCTCACACCTGTTTCTTGTAATTTAAGATGGCCATACCAGGCAAAAGTCATAAACACGTTCGAACAGATAAGTAGCAGAATGGTGTAAAATCCTTGCATACAATGACATTATCGTTTTGTTGCAAGCAAAGAGCCGCACTCCTTAATATAGGTGCAGCTCTTTGCAGTAAATTAGATCG
>URDV01000080.1 GCA_900546605.1 uncultured Prevotella sp. | reverse complement strand
TACCATCACGAATGAGGCGTGCCTTGTCGCTACGCTTTACCTTACCATCAATGACATAGCAACCAGCTACGTAACCTACCTTTGAGATGTGGTAAACCTGACGTACCTCGATGTTGGCAGTAACCTCTTCCTTGATAACAGGCTCGAGCATACCCTCCATGGCAACCTTGACATCTTCAATGGCATCGTAAATGACTGAGTACTGACGGATTTCAACACCATCGCGCTCAGCTAACTTGCGAGCTTGCTGTGAAGGACGTACTTGGAAACCTATGATAATGGCCTCAGAAGCTGCTGCCAAAGTTACGTCGTTTTCGCTAATTTGACCAACACCCTTGTTGATTACCTTCACAACGATGTTTTCGGTAGAAAGCTTGATGAAAGAATCGGCCAAGGCTTCAACTGAACCATCAACATCGGCTTTGACAATGATGTTGAGTTCGTGGTAAGAACCCATCTTCAAGCGTTTACCAATCTTTTCGAGTGTGAGCACTTCACGTGTACGTAAGTCTTGCTCACGCTGCAGCTGCTCACGTTTGTTGGCAATTTCGCGAGCCTCTTGCTCTGTTTCCATTACATGGAATTGGTCACCTGCCTGTGGTGCACCATTAAAGCCCAATAGTGTGGCTGCCATTGAGGGGCCTACGTTGTCAATGCGTGCGCCACGCTCGTTGAACAATGCCTTTACACGACCATAGTTGGTGCCGGCTAACACAATGTCGCCTTGATGTAGAGTACCATTTGAAACAAGAATGGTAGCTACATAGCCACGACCCTTGTCGAGTGATGACTCAATGACTGTACCTGTGGCCTTGCGGTTGGGGTTGGCCTTGAGTTCGAGCATGTCGGCTTCAAGTAATACCTTTTCAAGCAACTCTTTCACACCTGTGCCTTTCTTTGCACTGATGTCTTGGCTTTGGTATTTACCACCCCACTCCTCAACAAGGAAGTTCATGGCTGCTAAGCCTTCCTTAATTTTGTCGGGGTTGGCATGTGGTTTGTCGACTTTGTTAATGGCAAACACAATGGGCACATTGGCTGCTGTGGCATGAGCAATGGCCTCCTTGGTTTGAGGCATGATGTCGTCGTCGGCTGCAATGATGATGATGGCAATGTCGGTGACCTGTGCACCACGGGCACGCATGGCGGTAAAGGCTTCGTGACCTGGGGTGTCGAGGAAGGTGATGCGACGTCCGTTTTCAAGTGTTACGTTGTAGGCACCAATGTGCTGGGTAATACCACCAGCCTCGCCAGCAATGACATTTGACTTGCGTACATAGTCGAGCAAAGATGTTTTACCATGATCGACGTGTCCCATTACGGTTACAATGGGTGCACGGGGTTCAAGGTCTTCGGGGTTGTCCACCTCTTCAGCAATGGCCTCTTGCACGTCGGCAGCTACATATTCGGTTTTAAAGCCAAACTCTTCAGCCACGAGGTCAATAGTTTCGGCATCCATGCGCTGGTTGATGCTGACCATGATGCCAATGCTCATGCAGGTGGCAATGACCTTGGTTACAGGCACATCCATCATTTGTGCCAACTCATTGGCTGTTACAAACTCGGTGAGCTTAAGAACTTTGCTTTCAGCCTTGGCTTCACGACGTTCCTCCTCAGCACGCTGGTGTTGTTGTTCACGTTTCTCTTTACGATACTTTGCGCCCTTGCTACCCTTTTGCTTGCTGGTGAGGCGTGCCAATGTTTCCTTTACTTGCTTTGCAACATCCTCGTCAGAGACCTCGGTCTTTTGCTGCTCTTTAGCACGGCGGTTGCGGTTTTTGTTAGCGCTCTTGCTATTGTTTTGGCCACCTTGCTGGTTGTTACGGTTTTGGTTATTGCCATTACCATTGCCATTATTGTTGCGCTTTTTGCCGTTGTTGTTGCCATTTTGCTTGGGCTGGTTGGCTGCGTTATTGACATCAACACGTTCGGTACCAATGCGGTTACGCTTTTTGCGCTGACCATTGGCTTGGTTAGCATTTTGGCCTTGTGCACCTCCACCATTTTGCTTGTTGCGCTCACGGCGGCGTTCGTCTTTCGACTTCTTTTTAGGACGTGTGTTAGAATTGATGGCGCTCAAATCGATGGTTCCTAATACTTTGGGGCCAGCGATTTCGTTTTGAGTGTGAAGTTTGAATACACCATTTTCTTCTTCGCCGATTGCCTTGGCGCGCTCTTCAACTGAGGGGCGATTGTTTTTGTTGCCGTTTGAGTTTTGGGTCATAGGTTGGTTTTTGGAAGGAGTTGAGTCGTTGGCAGACGCCTTCACTGCTTCCCCAGCCTCAGCATTGGCGTTAGTAGCCTTTGTGTTGTGTGCAGCGGCTGCGTCAGCCTGAGGCTTATTTACGTTTTTAGCCGGAGCTGTTTTAGCCTCGGCTTTGTTGTTGTTATTATTATCTGATTTATCAGTTTTACCATTGTTGGCTGCGTGACCTTTGCCTTTAGCCGTAGCATCAAGGTCAATGTGACCAACGATGTGTGGACCTTTGACATCGGGCACAACTGTTTCAACCAACTGATTGTCGGCCCTGCGGGTTGCCTTGGCCGAACGTTTCTTTTCTTGACGATCTTGCAAACGTTCCTCTGCCTTGTCGCGCAAACTTTTGTCGGCACTAAAGGCACTCTTTAATAGCTCATATTGCTTATCGTCAAGTTTTTGATTTGGGTCGTTACTTGCCACAGGTGCTCCCTTCTGCTTTAGCAGGTCGGTAATGGACTGCAAGCCAACACCAAATTCTTTAATAGCTTTATTTAATCTGATACTCATGCAATAGGTTTAATAATTGCTAATATTGAAATCTCACAACGGGGAGCTGCTGAGTGCATTGGGGTGCGCCACCGCAGCTCCCTGCTATGCATTAGCTTTGCTCACCTGCTGGCTCTG
Organism: uncultured Prevotella sp.; assembly: GCA_900546605.1. Lineage (GTDB taxonomy): Bacteria > Bacteroidota > Bacteroidia > Bacteroidales > Bacteroidaceae > Alloprevotella. The sequence continues at coordinate 6,278 of URDV01000080.1, read as the reverse complement.
CAGCAGGCTGGTTAGTGTCGTCGCTATTAGCTGAGTTGGCATCTGAGGTAGACTCTTGCGGAGCGGCCTCAGCTGATGTAGGTTGCTGGGCTGTTTCGTCATTGTCGAACTCAGCACGTAACACGCGCAATACGTCGTCGACGGTGTCTTCTTCAAGGTCGGCCTTTTCGATGAGCATTTCACGCGGTGCATTGAGTACATCCTTGGCTGTTTCGAGACCGATTGACTTAATGGCGTCAATTACCCATTGGTCAATTTCGTCGGCAAATTCGTCAAGGTAAATGTCTTCATTCATTTCCTCGCCCTCAACCTCGCGGAATACATCAATGGTGTATTCTGTGAGCATTGAAGCTAACTTGATGTTCATGCCGCCCTTGCCTATGGCTAAACTTACCTCTTCAGGACGTAGGTAAACCTCGGCCTTATGGGTGTCTTCGTGCAACACAATGTTTGACACTTGTGCGGGGTTGAGTGCTCGCTGAATGAATAGGCTGATGTTGTTAGTGAAGCAAATGACATCAATGTTTTCATTGTGCAACTCACGTACTACGCCATGTATACGGCTGCCCTTTACACCGACACAAGCTCCAATGGGGTCGATGCGGTCATCATAGCTTTCAACGGCTATTTTAGCACGTTCGCCAGGAATGCGTGCTATGCGGCAAAGACGAATCAAACCTTCGGCTATCTCAGGTATTTCATTTTCGAGCAAACGCTGTAAAAATACGGGTGAGGTGCGCGATAGGTAGATTTTAGGATTGCCATTTGAGTTATCAACACGATCAATGACTGCTGTCACGGTGTCACCTTTGTGGAAGAAGTCACGGGGTATTTGTTGTGACTTGGGCAAGTAGAGTTCGTTCTTTTCCTCGTCCATGAGCAAGGTTTCACTCTTCCATGTTTGATAAACTTCAGCGGTGATGAGTTCACCTACGCGGTCTTTATACTTATTATATAAGGCGTCGTGCTCTAACTCAAGAATTTTGCTAGCCAATGTTTGACGCAATGTAAGGATGGCACGACGACCAAAGTCGGCAAAGTGAATCTCTTCAGAAACGTCTTCGCCCACTTCGTAGGTGGCGTCAATCTTTTGTGCTTCGCTCAGTGAAATTTGCTTGTTGGGGTCTTCTACCTCGTCATCATTCACTACTACACGATTGCGGTAAATTTCGCAGTCGCCCTTGTCAGGATTTACAATCACATCGAAGTTTTCGTCAGAGCCAAACAACTTGGCAATAACGCTGCGAAAGCTCTCCTCGAGCACACCTACCATGGTGGTGAGGTCTATATTTTTATTTTGCTTGAATTCTGCAAAGGTTTCAATAAGACTTGCGGTCTCTTGTTTCTTCTTAGCCATTGATGTGTATGGGTTAAGTTAAGGATGACGGATTAAGTGTGCCTAACGTAACTGCTTCTACTACTTATGCATTGGTGGAATTTGTAAACAAGTTGACATGTTTACGGGTTAAAGGGTCAATTTGTTAAGTTTTTTAATTTCTTACCATTCTGACTTTAACATTATAAGTGGTGTATAGCCTACTTACTTGTTTACCTGTTCACTTGTTAACCAATAAATCCGCCTACGGGTACTACTTATATATAGGTATCCATTATACAAAAGGGAAAGTGCTTTGAGCAGAGGAAGGTATAGGATGTTTACATTCCTCGTGTGTTAAGCCCAAGCCTTTTGCTGAAGGATTACCCACATTTTTTTGTGTATGCATGTAAAGCGCAGCCCAATTGCTACTTAAGCATTACTCCTTAAATGTATTTTTACTTAAAATCGATAATGTATTTGGTAGACTTCACCTGATCGAAGGTGAAGGGTACGTCGCGTTCAACGAGTTTAGGACGTTTAGCGCCCTCTTCGCGTACCTTTTCTTCGATGGTGAGCGTAAATCCGTCAGCCGTAACATTGCTTAGTACTCCTTGCAGTTTCTTCCCCTCTGCCGTGAGTACTTCAACGCGTTCTCCCTGATGAATTTCATACTGCTTGAGCACTTTAAATGGTTGGCCTATGCCTGCGCTACCAACTTCAAGTTCAAAGTCCTCTTGTTCACGATCGAGGTGGCTCTCAATAAAGCGGCTGAGTTCAACACAGTCCTCTATCCATACGCCCTCTTCATGGTCTATTTCAACCACAATGCGGTCGTCTGAGCTGATGGTTAGATCGGTCAGGAAGTAATCTTTCCCCTCCAACCACTGGTCCACCAAATTCCTTACAAAACTTTTGTCAATCATTCGTTGTTGTTGAGTGGTAAAAACATGAGTGAGGAACTTTTTTCGAAAGCCCCTCACTCAATCTTGTGTGCAAAGATACGAATAAAATTAATTCTGTACCAATATTCTATGTGCTTTTTAAGCGAATTAATGTACTGGCATTAAAAAAAAATTTATAAACTCGATTTTCTATAATGGATTAGCACACTATCATAGACAGGCGTTTAGCATTAACACTTGATTGCTAATAAGTTGGTGTTCAAAATTAGTTGATATAATTGTGTTCAGAATTAGTCGATATGCCTTGGCGCACTCTTTCGCCCATAAACATAGGTTTCATCGGTCACGTAGCCCGCTACGCTCCCTCTTCAAACTATGTTTCTGAACGAAATACGGCACCCATTCATATCCACTAATTTTGAATACCTACTTAACGCACACAGTGAAGTTCATCATAGGGTGCTTGTCAGCCCAGCACTCTGTGCGTGTTGTTGAGCAAGGTCTGTTCCATTTGCTCAATAGGCAGTTCATACACTTCGGCCAGTTTGGCAATGACCAGGGGGATGTAGGCTGGTTCATTGCGTTGCCCACGATAGGGTGTTGGGGTTAGATAAGGAGCATCCGTTTCGACCACTATGCGACTTACAGGAACTGCGGCACGAAGTACGGCTGGTAACTTTGACTTTTTAAATGTAACCACACCGCCTATGCCTAACACAAAGTTAGGAAAGAGTGAGAGGAGTTCGTTCGCCTCATCTGTAGTTCCTCCGAAACAATGAAAGACACCGCGCAACTGATGCTTTAAAGGCAACAGTGTGTCAACTAACTCGCGGTGAGCTGACCGACTATGTACCATTAGCGGCAAATTATAGTGTGCCGCCCAATTGGCTTGATGTTTGAATACAGATAGTTGCTCTTCGCGACGTGAATGATCCCAATATAAATCGACTCCTACTTCGCCCACTGCTATGAAGGGATGATGGGGGGCTGCTAACATATGCTCCATGCGTTCAAGCACTGGCCAAGGGTCGGCTGGCAACTCTGTGGGGTGCAATCCTATCATAGGGCGACACAGGTCAGGATAGTCTTGACACATTTGTAGCATAGGGGTTATGGATGCGGCATCGATGTTAGGCAACAGTAAACGTTCCGCACCTGCCTTCACTGCGCGTGAAACTACTTCAGCACGATCGGCATCAAACTCCTCGCCATAAATATGCGTATGAGTATCAATAAATGTCATGTAAAATATACTGCACTTTATTTGTTTCGACCTAATAGTGACTCTGCATACTGCCACAATGGTTGCCATACGGACTGTGGCAACGAGAGTTTTTGCAATTCGGCATAGGCTTCACTATAAAAATGGTCAATTGCCGAAAGCGTTATGTTGGGCACATTGAGCGTGTTATAGATGTCGGTGACGGCACGAACCTTTTCGTTAGCAGGCAACTCGTGGTCGTTGATGAGTGAGAGCAATGCCGCTTTCATGTCATCATCAGCATGGTCATAGGCACTGATAAGTAGGAATGTTTTTTTGCCACACATGATGTCACCCCCTATTTTCTTACCAAACACCTTGGGGTCACCATACACATCTAAGTAATCGTCTTGCAACTGGAAGGCCAATCCTACCTTTTCAGCAAAGCGATAAAGTACCTCTGCATCGGACGAGGGGGCTCCTGCTAACAAAGCGCCCATTTGGGTGGCACATGCTAACAGTACAGATGTCTTTAGGCGTATCATTTCAATGTACTCCTCGACTGTAACGTCTGTGCGCGTTTCGAAGTTGACATCATACTGCTGTCCCTCGCATATTTGTTGAGCGGTGTGGGCAAATAAGTTGAGCACCACTGCATGATTTTCACCTGGACACTGCATAATGTGTCGGAAGGCCATGATTAGCATGGTGTCACCTGAGAGCACGGCGGTGTTGTCATTCCACTTTTTATGCACGGTGAGTTGTCCTCGACGCATGTCGGCATGATCCATCAAGTCGTCATGCAACAATGTGTGGTTGTGATATGTTTCGATGCCGACTGCTGCAGGCAACACCTTTTCAGCATCATCCTTATATAAAGCATAAGTTGTAAGCAGCAAGGTGGGACGCAAACGCTTGCCACCCATTGACAACACATATTCTATGGGTTCATACAACCCCTCAGGACGTTTAGGGTAAGGCACATCAGCCAAAGCACGTTCTATCATAGGGAGCCACGAGGTGTGCTTGGCAAACTGTGTCATGAGCCACTGCTTTTGTTCTGCTATCGTCAAGTTGGAGTTATCGAGCAAAATGGCATCATCAGCTTGTCGCAAGGGAGCTACTTCGCGATGCGAGTCGATATAATCGCGCTCTTGCACATTCTTTAAAATGTCATCATATTTAACGTCTTGTCCCTTTGCAGTAAGTTCATCATAGCGACGACGTGCACGCACCTCGGCCGAGGCTGTAACAAAAATCTTTAGTTCGGCATGCGGAAAAACTACCGTACCAATGTCTCTACCATCCATTACTATGCCTTTGTCTTGCCCCATGCGTTGCTGTTGTGCCGTCATTGCAGCACGCACAAAGGGTAATGCCGCAATAGGACTTACGTGTTGACTCACCTCCATGCCGCGAATTTCAGTTTCTACACATTGCCCATTAAGATAGGTAAGGGGCAAGTGAGTAGTTGGGTCTAACTGAAAACTTACCTCAACCTGTGGCATAAGCTTTTGCAACTGTTCTGACTTCACACTACCATCTGTGTTAAACAATTGATGTTGCAAGGCAAATAATGTAACTGCACGATACATAGCCCCCGTGTCAACATAAATGTATCCCACCTCGCGAGCCAAATCTTTGGCCATGGTGCTTTTGCCACACGACGAATGTCCGTCAATGGCTATGACAATCTTTTTCATATTATTTGTGTAATTCTACTTTCAAATGAAGATGTTTTGTCTTTGTAAAAGTAACATCTATCGATAAAATAAATTTGAGCACTTACTTATTTCGTCAAACACTTAACGCTTGGCAAAAGGACTGCAGCATTAAATGCGATAACCTACATTTGCCATAAATGAGTTGCCTGCTTGATGATATTTAGCATATGACACGCCAAAGTTAAAGCGCTTTACATTCAAACCTACACCTGCTGAAATGCCTGCCCAGTGTGATGAGCCTGCTGCTTTCAGCTCATAGGCACGACGGAAATTATAACCCAACGAAATATAAAGATTGTTGGTAGGCAACACATCTAATCCCAACACTAAGTGGTTAAGTGCTTTCTTACCCAAGCTCACTTTATCGCTTTTTTCTTTATCTTTTTCATCGGGCAGCACATAATAACTTGACTTCCAGCGTGTCACATCGGTTAGTGTTACATGAAAGCGTATGGGCAAATGCTCAAGTCCCTTGCTAAAGCCTAAAGCTAATGTAAAGGGTAGATGAGTGTGTATGCCATCGTCATAAGCCTTCAGCTGTGTGCCCATGTTCTGCAAAGCGAACGAGGCTGAAAAGTCCTTATCCTCATCATAATAGTTCAATCCTGCATCTACAGCAAAGGCCATGGCCGAATAACCAGCCAAGTTCGACACCATCAATTTTAAATTGGCACCACCCGACCATCGATCAGAGAGTAAATAGCTATAGCCCACCCCCACAACAAAGTCCTTAGCACTAATGCTACCTATGGTATTACCCATATCGTCCGTTTCGTCCATCTTGCCAAAGTTCATCATTTGTGCACCAACAGCCAAGGTGTGTCTTTCGCCTAAGGCATGGGCAAAGTGTGCACCCATCCAACTGCTACCTGCTGCATAAGTCATAAAGTTGAGCGCTAATGAGAGATCGCTTGCATTGGCATAGAGAGCGGGATTGCTCCACCCTGCAGCGGGCGAATCTTCAATAAGCGAGATATTCTGTCCGCCTAACGCTGCAGTGTGAACTGTCACTGGCAGTCGTAGCGTGTTGTATGATGATGAGTACTCTTGGGCCGAGGCCACAAGCGTGCTTAATAAGCAGCACAAAATAAATAATTTTATCTTCATGAATTAATGGTGATGAGTAGGTGTTC
>URDV01000079.1 GCA_900546605.1 uncultured Prevotella sp. | reverse complement strand
GGATAGCAACTAAAGCAACCTCAGGCAAATCAAGTCCCTCACGCAATAAGTTGACACCCACTAACACATCATATATGCCCCTACGCAAATCCTCCATTATTTGCACACGCTCTAAAGTGTCAACATCGCTATGTATGTAGGCTGTGTTAATATCATTTTTGAGTAAATAGTCCGTTAACTCCTCAGCCATTCGCTTGGTTAAGGTGGTTACTAACACACGATCATTATTAGTTTTGGCTTTACGAATCTCCTCCATTAAGTCGTCAACGGGGTAGTCTGTGTCGCGTACTTCAATGGGGGGATCAAGCAAGCCTGTTGGACGTATCACTTGGTCAACTACCACGCCCTCACTTTCGGCTAACTCATAATCAGCAGGCGTAGCGCTGATGTATATAACCTGTTTGGCCATTTCATGAAACTCTTCAAACTTGAGGGGACGATTGTCCATAGCAGCAGGTAAGCGGAAACCATAGTTTACTAAAGATTCTTTGCGTGAACGATCACCACCATACATGGCACGTATTTGCGGAATGGTGACATGGCTCTCGTCAATAACAATAAGAAAATCCTTTGGAAAAAAGTCGAGTAAACAGAAGGGACGCGTGCCAGCTTCGCGACCATCAAAGTAGCGCGAATAGTTTTCAATACCAGCACAATGTCCTAATTCACGTATCATTTCAATATCATACTCAACACGTTCTTTTAAACGTTTGGCCTCGAGCGTTTTGCCCATTTCCTCAAACATTTGTACTTGTTTTACCAAGTCGTCTTGTATGTTGCGTATAGCTAATTCTTGCGTCTCCTTTGATGTCAGAAACAAGTTGGCTGGGTAGACCTTATACTCATCGTAGGTGTTTAATCTCATGCCCGATAGGGCGTCAACCTCTTCAATACTATCTATTTCGTCATCCCAAAAGCACACGCGTATTATTTCATCGGCATATGCCAAGTAGATGTCTATGGTATCACCCTTTACGCGAAAATTACCTGCCTTGGGGGCTACATCATTACGTGTGTAAAGACTGCTTACTAAATGGTTTAACAAAGAGTTAATAGATATGCATTTGCCTACCTTAAGTTCTACTACATTCTCATAAAATGCAGCTGGGTTGCCCATTCCGTAAATGCATGAGACTGATGACACTACAATTACATCATTTCGGCCAGATAGTAAGGCTGATGTCGCAGCTAATCGTAGCTTGTCAATATCTTCATTTATGGCTAAATCTTTTTCAATATAGGTATCGGTGGAAGCTATGTAGGCTTCGGGTTGGTAATAGTCGTAATATGATACGTAGTATTCAACTGCGTTGTGTGGAAAGAACCCTTTAAACTCGGTGTATAATTGTGCAGCCAAAGTTTTGTTGTGACTTAAGACTAAAGTAGGTTTGTTTACATTTTTGATAACATTAGCTACGGTAAATGTCTTGCCTGAACCTGTTACGCCTAAAAGCACTTGAGCAGGTGTGCCATTTAGCACACCTGTCGTAAGTTGTTTGATAGCCTCAGGTTGGTCGCCCATAGGGCTATATTTTGATTGCAAATCAAATGAATTCATAATGTGCAAAACAAGCTATAAGTAGCATCCCCCTCACCTCTGCACAATGGAATGCTTGGGGTTAGGGGGATGTTTTTATTTATATTGGGGCAACTTCTAACTTTAACTTATAAATAGGGAGAGAAATTGCATGTGAAATAATCTACTGCGTTTGGAAACGCTTGCTGGCTCGCAATATGTGGCGAGCTGCTGACATGAGTTCTTGTGTTTCTTGCAAGGTTGAAAGGTAGAGTAAAGCCACCTTGATATTGGAGTCTTCACGTTGGATGCGATCTTGCTGTGCATGGCGAATTTGCGAGATACGACTCTTAATGGCATTACCTTGTACGAGCAACTCGTCAACACCTTCGAAATTACCTGTAGAGATCATGCGCTGTGCTCCTTCAAGAAAACGATCAACGTCGTTGCAAACGGGAATGAACTCGTCAATATAATCCTGTGGAAGTGGATTGAAGTTGTTGTCAACGTGTTCAACACAAGGCTCTAACATACGCTTTAGGCCATATATAATCTGGGTGGAATTGTTGCAACCCAAATGGAACCATGTGTTCTTTTCCACAGCTACCAAATAATCTATTTTGCGCATACCGAGAATTTCCTTTCTGCGGTAACGCTTCCACACACTCTTTTCGTTTTCGATGTCGTGTGATGCTGTGCGAAGTGCTCGCATGTTTTCATGCATCAAACCTTGCGTTATGTTGCGGAAGGTGTTGCGCGTGAAGGTTAGCATGTCGGTTTGTGTACGACGCACATGTTCAAGTAACAAATTCCAAGTTTCGGCTTTATCGTGACTACGAACTAACTGCCGGAATAAAAGGTCAACGTTATCTTGCTCACGCTTTTGCTTGAATTTGCGATTGTTATTGATAATTACAAGGGCTACAACCCCCATAATCAGCACCATGGCAATAATACCACCCCAATGGTTGACTGTAGCTATCAAGAAACTCACAATAAATGCAGCTCCAGCTGTTATGAACCATCCGCCAATAACGGTAATTACACCTGTTATGCGATATACAGCCGTTTCACGTCCCCATGCGCGATCGGCCAATGAAGAACCCATGGCTACCATGAAAGCTACATAGGTAGTTGAAAGGGGTAATTGCAATGAAGTACCAACCACAATCAAGAAACCAGCCATAACAAGGTTGACAGCTGCACGCACTTGGTCAAAGGCTGCGCCCTCCTCAATAACCACGCCATCTTGGCTGAAGCGTGTGTTTATCCAGTTTGAAACACATTGAGGCACATGCTTTGAGATGGCATTTGTGGTGTTCATTACGGCACGTACTGTGCGACGCGCTAAACGTGATGATGAAAACACCTCTTCGCCCTCGTCTTGTCGTGAAAGGTTTACAGTTGTTTCAACCACCTTGTGTGCCTTCTTTGAGGTGCAAATAGCAATGGTCATTACTACACCCGCAGCTATCAAGAAAAGATGCTTAAAGGGCAAATGACTTTCGCCAGCTAACACGCTCATCATGTAATTGTTCGCATCTTGTCCCATCCCATTATTTGTGTAGTCAAGGAATGACTCTAAACCAGCTAAAGGCGTACCAATAAAGTTGACCAAGTCATTACCCGCAAAGGCCATAGCTAAGGCAAAGGTGCCAAAGAGTACCACGATACGGAAAATGTTAACCTTGCATAGGTGCAAAATCTCCATTAACACTGTAAATGAGCAAAAGCTTATGAGCAAAATATTTAAGCGGTTTTGGTCAATCCATTCAGGAGTCCACCCTATGGCTGTTAGCATGGGGCTTGTTCGTAAGCCGCTTACCAATAGAAAGAAAAAAATAGAGGTGATGCTTAAACCACCAAATATGGCGATGCTGTAACGTAAATGTTTTTTGTAATGAAAGGTGAAAACCAAACGCGCTATCCACATTACGATTAAACCAAAAACAAACGCGATGGCTACAGAAAGGAATATACCTATAATTACGCTAAGAGCCTTATCTGTGTTAATGAGTTGAGCATAGGTAAGTCCGTGGCTCAAAATTTTTGAAAAGGCTAAAGCCGTGCTACCACCTAACAAACCGAATACCATAGAAACGGTGGTAGATGTGGGCATACCCAAGGTATTAAAAATGTCGAGCAAAATGACATCGGTTGCCGCTACGCCCAAAAATATGCACATAACGTCGTCGAGCGAATAGTAGTGGGGGTTTAACACACCATGACGGGCTATGTCCATCATTCCGCTTGAGGTGCTTGCTCCGACAAATATACCGATAGCCGCAACAATTAAAATAGTACGAAACTTTGCAGCTTTTGCGCCCACAGCAGGGCTCAGAAAGTTTACCGCATCATTGGCTACACCAACTGATAGGTCAAACGTAGCCAATACAAAAAGGAATACTAAAATTCCAAGATAGAAAAAATCCATATAAAGTGGGTTCTAATGTTGTGCTGCAAAATTAGTATATGATTAGTTAACCTCAAAGTGTTTTGTTAAATTTCTGTGACATTTATTTCATTTTATCTCGTTTTACCGTTGCTATACAAAAGTAAAAAGCACGTTTAAAACAAGGCTAAAAATACTGTTTTAAACGTGCTTTATTGTTTGCATTAAACTTTTACTTTAACCGATGAAAGCAGATGCGACCCAATAGGTCAGTAGCGAACTAATATAAGCAAAAGCTGTGGTATAAGCGGCTGTAAACAAAGCCCATTTCCATCCTCCACTTTCATTTTTTATAGCCGTAATAGTAGCTATGCACGGAAAATAGAATAGAATAAATACCATGTAGGCAAGTGCAGACGGAGTGGTCATATTGGTTCTAAGTGCCTGCGATAGGCGCGTGTCGGTTGACGCTTCATCGCTATCAACATCCTCACCTGCATACATCACAGCCAATGTACTAACTACCAATTCTTTGGCTCCTATGCCAGATAATATGCCTACACTCATTTTCCAATCAAAGTGCATGGGCGACATAACTGGGGCTATAAACTGCCCTATTGACTCCAAATAAGATGTGGTAGGTTGTGCTACAGCTGCCTTTGATGGTTCTTCCTCGGTAACAGTAGAGGCAGAAACTGTTTCAGAGGGTTGTTGCGTACGGGGAGTTGACGTAGCTGGGGCGGTTTGTATGTTTTCTGCTGCTTCGGTATGTGGAAAGTAGCTTAAAGCCCAAATAATAAGCGAAAATACCAAGATGATGCCTCCCATCTTTTGTAGATATTGGCGTCCTTTTTCCCATGTATGCATCAATACAGACTTAGCGGTTGGCATACGATAAGGGGGTAACTCCATAACAAAAGGCAAATCCTCGCCACGCATTAAGAAACGGCTGAAAAGACGTGCCATTAATATGGCTGCTATAATGCCCAAGGCATATAAGCCCAACATAACCATGGCTCCATTATGCGGAAAGAACGCACTCACCAAAACCACGTATATAGGTATTCGAGCAGAACATGACATAAATGGTGTAATCAGCATGGTTATCAGTCGGCTCTTAGGATTTTCAATTGTGCGTGTTGCCATAATGGCTGGCACGTTACAGCCGAATCCCATTACCATAGGTATGAATGATTTTCCGTGCAAGCCCATGTGATGCATGAGTTTATCCATAATGAAAGCAGCTCGTGCCATGTAGCCCGAATCCTCTAACAGAGAGATAAACAAATACAATATCATAATGTTGGGCAAAAATACGATAACAGCTCCCACACCACTTATCGCGCCATCAACAATCATATCCTTTAATATACCATCAGGCATGGCATATTTTACAAAGTCAGATATTTGACCTACAATCCAATCAATCCAATCCATTGGGTATGCGCCCAATTGGAAGGTTATGAAGAAGATAAGGAATAGGACTACAAAGAATAAGGGGAAGCCCCAATAACGATTGGTTACGAAGGCATCAATCTTTTCAGTAAGTGTGCGTCCTTGTCGAGCCACATGAGGCTGATAAGTTTCTTTTAAAGCTCCTTGCACAAATCCGTATTTTGCATCGGTTATGGCATTATCGGGCGTATCGTGCAAATCTGCTTTAAGGCGTTGCGTCTCTTCATAACGAACGGCTACGAGTTCATCATGTTGGGGCAGGGTTTCAACCAAATGTTGTGCCTCAGAGTCACCTTCAAGAAACTTTATGGCTAAGTAACGTGTAGAGTATTTGCTACGTAAGTTTTGATTCTTTTGGAATATAATTTTCAGCCTATCAATACTTTGCTCTAATTCCTTGCCATGATTTACATGAATATGGCGCTCAAGCTGGGTATCGTACTGATTTTCGTAAACAGCAACAACGGTTTCAAACAAATCGCGAATACCTTTTCCTGTGCGCGATATGGTGGGAATCATGGGCACACCAAGCAAATGACCTAATTGCACATAGTCTAACTTGTCACCATTGTGTTGCAATTCGTCAAACATATTGAGTGCTACCACCATGCGTTGGTGCATATCGATTAGTTGAGTGGTGAGGTAAAGGTTACGCTCTAGGTTGGAGCTGTCCACTACATTAATAACAATATCAGGCGTTTCGTCAATTAAGTGTCGGCGCACGTAAAGTTCCTCAGGCGAGTAGGCTGATAGCGAATAGGTGCCAGGGAGGTCGACGATACGAAAATGGTAAACCTTATCTTCAAATCCATCTACGTCACCTTGTGTACATCCACTTGATATGCCACATGCTTCGCAATTTGTGCCACATGTGCTTGTTGGGCTTTGGTGGTATATTTCGATTTCGCCTTTGTCGTTACGTTTCACCTTGACTTTCATGTCGAGAAAGCCTTCTTTGGCATCAACCGTTACGCCACTATAATTACCCACATGTTCATGGCCTCCTGAAGCCACATTAAACAAGGATGTCTTACCGCAATTAGGGTTACCCACCAACGCCACATTAATAATGCGTCGCTTGTCGGCAGCCAAGCGTTTCATACGGTTGTCAAGTTGCATTTGCAACTCTTCATTTTCATCCTCGCCAGCCACAATACCCTTTAGATTTTCTTCGGGGTGTAGGCGCGCGTCATTTTGAGCTTCGCTTTCACTAATAACTTCAATAAGTTTAGCTTCTTCACGACGTAGCGAAATTTTATACCCCATAATTTCATATTCTATGGGGTCACGTAATGGGGCATTTAGAATAACCTTTACAGTTTTACCCTTAACAAAACCCATTTCAACAATGCGTTTGCGAAAACCGCCATGACCTGCGACTTTCACAATTACGCCTCTTTCGCCCGTGTTTAAGTCAGATAATTTCATATTTTTGTCTTCAAAAAAATCATTCTTTATTCAAGTTGCAAAGGTACTAATTATGCGTGGGTCTGCAATACCCTAAAATGGGTATTAACGTTAGCTTTCAAAGTATAGAAGTTGTCCGAACTTTTTTGACGAATATTAGATTTGAAGTTTTTAAGCTTCCTGCCATTCTGACTTTGACTTCATAAGTAAGTGTTCAACTAAAATAAAGAATAAAGCAATTGTAAAAATTGAATAGAAATCTTTGCTCCATTACACGCTTTTAGTTATCTTTGTAGACATAATACATTACATGATTCGGCAAATATGCTATGATAGAGTGCTTTTATGTGTAACACCATAGTTATGTTGCCAGCACAATTTTTTCAACCTTACTCAGAAATGTATAACTCATTTGACTTTTTGTTGGCTTACACGCCACAAAACGAGCCTATAATTTCTTATTTAAAGGATTGCTCCTTTTTAAACACCCTTTTTTTGGTTTGCTCTGAAGCTAATCAAGAGCAAGCCGAGTCATACGCGGATGACAAATGTAAATGCTTTGTTTCAAGCAATTTAACCAATAGCAAATTATTACGTCAAGTAGCACAGAAACTGAGCGCACCTTATACATTTATATACTTAAGCCACCATACGCTTACCCTGAACTACCATTGTGTGGAGCGTTTTATGCAGATAATGGGGTATATTCAGTCGGCCAAAGAAACACCACTCATGCTCTATTCTGACAGATACGATGATAAGGGGCTACACCCTGTTATTGACTATCAAGTGGGAGCCTTACGCGATGACTTTGACTTTGGCTCATTACTAATGTATAGCACAAAAGGTATTAAGGACTTTTTTGCAACTGAACATACTCTTCGCTATCAATATGCCACGTTATATGCTTTACGCTTGTTTGTCAGCGCACAAGGACATATAGAGCACATTCACGAACCTCTTTATACTGAGACAGAAACAGACAACCGCGCCTCGGGGGTGAAACAATTTGACTATGTAAACCCTTCAAATCGCGATGTCCAAATTGAGATGGAACGGGCTTGTACAGAACACTTAAAGCATATTAACGCATGGCTCGCCCCCCACGAGTATGACGAATTGCCTACTGACACTACACCATATCCAGTTGAAGCAAGTGTTATTATACCCGTTCGCAATAGGGTGCGAACTATTAAGGATGCTGTCAATAGCGCGTTGACTCAACAAACAGACTTCAGTTTTAACGTGATTGTGATTGACAACCATTCAACTGATGGCACGGGAGAGGCTGTAGCATCGCTTAACGCAAACCAACACGTTGTGCTGCTTCAGCCTGAACGTAATGATTTGGGCATTGGTGGTTGTTGGGATTATGCCATACGTTCTGCACATTGTGGACGTTATGCGGTACAGTTAGACTCTGACGACTTATACTCGTCGCCCAACACGCTGCAACGAATTGTTGACGAATTCAAAAAACAAAAGGCAGCTATGATTATTGGTAGCTATCGTATGGTTGACTTTGGTTTGCAAACTCTCCCTCCAGGACTGATAGCACACAAAGAATGGACGGCAGACAATGGACGTAATAATGCTTTACGCATTAATGGGTTGGGAGCGCCCCGAGCATTCCGTACCGACATTCTGCGCCAATTGGGCTTTCCCAACACAAGCTATGGCGAGGACTATGCATTAGGACTTACCATTTCACGTCGTTATCGTATAGGTCGTATTTTCGACGAAGTGTATTTGTGCCGCCGATGGGAAGGTAACTCTGATGCCGCGTTGAGTATTGACAAGCAAAACCGCAATAATGCTTACAAAGATTCGCTTCGTAGCTACGAATTGCAAGCACGCCAAGCTATGATAGCACAATGGAATCATGCTTTAAACAAAAGCGAGGTTGAAGCTTTTTTTGAACAGCAACTGTCTCATTGGAATGAGGCAAAACAACGTTACGACGACTTAAAATCGACCGTAGTAACAAAAGAATTGCCTATTGAAGATGCTACTTTGCGCGTTCAATTTAATCCTTCACGAATAGTGAGCACAGGAGCTAATATTGACAAAAAACATCTTAAAAAGCGAGCTTGCTTTCTTTGCGACAAAAACCGCCCCGTGCAACAAAATCAACTGCCCGTGTTAGGTAGCTTGCAATTTTTGGTAAACCCCTACCCTATTTTGCCTGAGCATTTTACCATCCCAACACGTCGACATGTGGCACAAAAGTTTAGCCACTTTGCAAATCTCATGGACCAAATAGCATGGAGTTTGCCTGGACTTTTTGTTTTCTACAATGGGGCACGTTGTGGTGCCTCGGCTCCTGATCATGCCCACTTGCAAGCTGGCATAAGGGGATTGCTGCCTATTGAAAAAGATTGGAAGTTTTATGAAAATAAAATGGAGAGGTTGTACCC
>URDV01000078.1 GCA_900546605.1 uncultured Prevotella sp. | reverse complement strand
GCTTGGCAAACTTACCTGTTAACCCGTTAACTTGTCAACTTGTTTACTAATTCCGCCAACGCGTAGAGCTTAGTTTTTTCTTTTTGCCGTTTTTGAAACTTCCGTTCAGTCATATAACCCAGCTACGCTCATTCGTATAGGCTTCAAAACGGTTAAAAATACATGCAAAAATGGCTCAATTTATTCTATAACCATAATTTTCCTCTAAAGAGATTTATTTCCTTTTCTTGCTTGTTGTTTTTTTAGTTGTCTTCTTTGTCGAAGTCTTTTTTGTTGAGGACTTCTTGGTGGTTGTACTCTTTTGGGTAGTAGTGGTGGTTACAGGTTTATAATATTTTTCAGCAGTTGGAAGCCACTTTTGAATGTTGACAATTCGCTTACTATCAGAAGGGTGGTCACTTAAAAAAGCTAACCTTGAATAGGTTGAAGTAGCAGCCATGCGCTGCCAAAAACTGATAGCAACATTAGGGTCATATCCTGCCATGGCCGCAAAAACGAGCCCCATGTAGTCGGCTTCGCTTTCATTGTCGCGTGAATATTTTAAACTACCTAATTTGCTACCCAAAGAGAAAGCTGTTTGGGTTAGTAGTGAGGTCGTATTGCTTACACCTGTAGCTCCTAATACGACTCCTAATAATTTAGCTCCAGCCTTTTGTTTAATTTGTGTGCTTAGTTGTTCGGCCGAGTGCTTTGCTACGGCATGAGCAATTTCGTGTCCAAGGACAATGGCTAATGAAGCCTCGTTTTGTGTTACAGGCAACAAACCTTCGTAAACTACAATTTTACCACCAGGCATGCAAAAGGCATTGGCTGTGTTGTCTTGCACCAAGTTGAACTCCCATTTGTAATTCTTGATAGCATCCATTCTGTTGTTATTTTTTAAATAAGTTTCAACAGCGTTAGCGAGTCGTTGACCTACTTTTTTTACAAGAGCAGTATTGGTGGCATTAGTTGAAATTTTGGCAGTTTTTAGGTAGCTTTCATACTCTTGCGAACTCAGACTAAGTACTTGTTCGTCGCTAACCCACAGTTTTACTTTACGACCGCTTACGGGAACTGTGTACTTAGTTTGTGCACTCACGGGGGCCATCATGAGCATCATGAGGGCAAACAACAATAATTTTACTTTTTTCATTGCAATAGTTGGTTAAAAGAGTTGTATAGTTGTTGTGAAAAGGCCACCCCCGCAAAGCTTTTATACTTTGTGGGCGTGGCCATTATGATGTTTTTTATGTGCGTGTATTAGTTAAACCAGCGAACGTAGCAGAAGTCTTGACGATTAGGCAGATTTTTGTTCTTGGGATACATGCGGTAAGCTACCTTGTATGAACCAGCGAGGTCAACGCTCGATGTAAGTTCAAAGGTATAGAGGTTACCCTCATGGCTTACAACGTTCATAGGCATAACGGTGTAGATGCTTTCGTTACCTTCCGTGCCTGAAATGATAACGAGGTCAACGCCAATAGCATCGTCCAAGCCTTGTTCGTCGATAACGTGCTTAACTGAGAATTGCTTACCACTTACCAACATGCCGTTTTGTAAGTTTTCACTACGTTCAGAGCTAACAACACGAATGTTGTCCCAACGTTGTGCAACACTTTCCTTCCAAGCAGCAATGCTCTTGGCCAATTGGTTGTTGTTGGCAGCAAGTGACTTAAAGCGAGCAGCCTCAGGATTGTAGAAGCGGTCATAGTAATCGTCAAGCTGACGCTTCATAGTGTAGTGAGGTGCAATGCTTGCAATAGAGTTCTTTACTGTGCGTACCCAGTTTTCAGAGTATCCCTTGCGGTTGCGAGCATAGTAGAGAGGAATAATCTCTTGCTCTAACATTGAGTAGATGGTTGAAGCATCTAACTTGTCTTGATGTTCTTGGTTCTCATAAGTGCGGCGGTCAGTCAAAGCCCAACCTGCACCTTCGCGATAACCTTCATACCACCATCCATCGAGCACGCTCAAGTTAACAACACCGTTCATCAAAGCCTTTTCACCTGATGTACCAGAGGCTTCAAGAGGACGGGTTGGAGTGTTCATCCAGATATCAACACCCGAAACAAGACGTCGAGCTAATTGCATGTCATAGTTGTCGAGGAAGATAATCTTGCCCATAAACTCTGGACGCTGTGATATCTCGTAAATCTTCTTAATAAGACCTTGTCCTGCACCATCAGCGGGGTGAGCTTTACCTGCAAAGAGGAATTGAACAGGGTAATCAGGATTGTTGACAATTTTAGACAAACGATCCAAATCAGAGAAGAGCAAATGAGCACGCTTGTAGGTTGCAAAACGGCGAGCGAAACCAATCAATAGGGCATTGGGGTTGATTTTGTCAAGCAAACTTACAACTAATGAAGGGTCGCCTTGATTGCGAAGCCAATTTTCACGGAAACGAGCGCGGATGTAGTCAATCAATTTATTCTTTAATAAAACACGCGTGTTCCAAATAACTTCATCGGGTACATTGTAAATCTTTTCCCAAATCTTTTCGTTGCTTTGGTCGTGTATGTACTCTTTGCCCAAATATTTAGCGTAAACGGCTTTCCACTCTTTGGCACACCAAGTGGGGAAGTGAACACCATTTGTAACATAACCTACATGGCTCTCTTCGGGGTGTGAGTTGTAAATTTTGAACCACTCATCGTGGCTGCGTTCTGCATGGTTAGGACGTTCGGGAGCAGGCATGTAACCTGGCCAAATACCCTTAAACATTTGCTGACTAACACGGCCATGAAGCCAACTTACACCATTTACTTCTTGGCAAGTTTTGCAAAGGAAGGTCGACATACAGAACTTTTCGCCTTTATCATCAGGGTTAGTACGGCCCAGTCCCATAAAGTCGTCCCATGAAATGCCTAAGCGAGCGGGGAATTGGTTCATATACTTGTTGAAGAGGCCTTCGTCAAAGTAGTCGTGACCTGCAGGTACAGGAGTATGTACGGTGTAGAGTGATGAAGCACGAACCAACTCAAGAGCCTCGTCAAATGACATGCCACTTTCAACGTAGTCAGCCAATCGCTGTACGTTGCAAAGAGCTGCGTGACCTTCGTTGCAATGGTAAATATCTTTCTTAATGCCCAATTGCTTGAGTGCGATCATACCACCAATACCGAGTAAATACTCTTGCTTGATACGATTTTCCCAATCGCCACCATACAACGAGTGAGTGATGCGACGGTCGAACTCGGAGTTCATTTCATTGTCTGTGTCAAGCAAATAAAGCTTGATACGTCCTACATTCGCTACCCACAAGGCAGCGTGAACCATAAAGTTGGGGTAGGGTACGTCAACAATAATTTGATTGCCTTCTTTGTCAAGAACGCGTTCAATGGGTAAGCGATCAAAATCTTGTGGCTCGTAGTTAGCAATTTGCTGGCCATCCATTGAGAGCGTCTGTGTAAAGTAGCCATAGCGATAAAGGAAACCAACGGCACACATGTCAACGTTGCTGTCAGAGGCCTCCTTCAAGTAGTCGCCAGCCAAGATGCCTAAACCACCAGAATATATTTTCAATACGTGGCTCAAACCATACTCCATGCAGAAGTAAGCTACAGAGGCACGCTTGCTGTTAGGCTTAACGTCCATGTACTTGCGGAAGTCACTATATACCTTGTCCATACGGGCAATAGTTTCTTCGTCCTTTGACAAATCGGTCAAGCGATCGTAATCAATGCTGCGAAGCAAGTCGATAGGGTTCTTACCTACCTTTTTCCACAAGTCTGCGTCAAGACTTGCAAAGAGTTGTTGTGCTTCAGTGTTCCAAGCCCACCAAAGGTTGTGAGCTAATTCGTCCAACTTTTTCAAAGCCTCAGGAATGTGGCTTTTCACGTTTATCACCTTCCATGAGGGTTGGTTGGCGTTGCTGATTTTAATGTTCATTGGTTATGATGTAAGATTGTTTTGTTTGCGTAAATAATATGGGGTGGAGGTACAAACCCTATTTATATCATATGGGCTGTTCATTCCATTTTGTTTACAAGTGGGGCTTAAGTGTAAACTTGAAGCACCCTATTTAACCTAAGGCTGTTCGTAGTGCAAAATCGTAAGCCTCGTAATAGTACTTAATGAAGTGTTTCCATTGAGCTTTATCAGCCAACTCAGCTGCATTTTTACGGCAAGCGTTACGTTCCTTAGTGTGTGCAAAGAGCAAACTCTTTACAGTGTCGCATATTTCATGTGCTACTTCAAAGTAGTTACTATCGTCACGATGAATAACACGTACACCATCGGTAAGTTGGCCTTCATGTCCTAGGACCTCATCTACCCATTGTCCAAATCCACTAAGGTCTGTAGTGACACAAGGTGTATGGAATGCGCAGCTTTCAAGTGGAGTATATCCCCATGGCTCGTAGTAAGAAGGATATAAAGCTAAATCGTTGGCTGCCAATAAGTGGTAATAGGGCATGTTAAAAATGCCGTCATTGCCTTCAAGGTAGCATGGCACAAGAATTACTTTAACCTTATCTTCAGGACGATTTTCAATGCCTAATTGACGAATGGTAGCAACTATGCGGTCTTCGTCAAGGTTATGCAGGTTATGCGTAATAATAGGGTTGGGCAAGGGTTGATTGCTGCCTACAGGGCTATGTTTTAATGCCTCTTGCAGGTCTTCGCGTGGACCAGCTAACCAGCATGGAACTTCAATTAATGCCAACACTTGATGTTGTGTGTCATTTTTCAGTTGCTCGTTTAACTGTGCGCGTAGTTCGGCCATTGACTCAAGGAATACATCAAACCCTTTGCATCGATAGTCGTTTCGACCACTAGTCGAAACAATTAGTGTGTTCTCAGGCATGATGCAACCTGTTAAGGCACTTGCTACATCTAATATGCGTCGGCGCGCTTTTTTGCGTATGATAGTAAACTGGCTGCCTTTGGGCACAAAGTCGTTTTCAAACCCATTAGGTAGAACCACATCAACCGCTTTGTCAAGCAACTGCTTACATTCGCGGTCAGTAAAACGGCTGACGGTAGTAAAGCAGTCGGCATGCCAAGCACTTTGTTTTTCAATGCTGTGCTTAGAGTCCATGTGCAACTCTTGCGCCATTTGGTCGCCATTGTAGCCTTCAAAGTAAGCATAGAGCTGCTTATTGTTGCCACATATAGAACGGCCTATGCTTGTGGCATGTGTTGTAAAGATGGTTGCAATCTTTGGATTTTGATGCTTTAAAAAGAGCATGCCTAATCCCGACATCCACTCGTGAGCTTGATAAACAATTTTGTCAGTGCTTTTTAAGCAAAGTGCAGTAATAGCTTCAACAAAGCGTCCTGCTGCGTATGAAAACATGGAAGCTTCGTCATAGTCGCCATATGCGTGTAGAGAGTCTACACGGAATAGGTTCCATGCTTCGGCATAGATGTCATCTTTAATTTCAAAGAAGGGGGTAAAATCAACAAGCACTGCTACTGGCTTGCCTGGCACCATCCATCGACCAATTCTACACTTTAAGCCTAAATCTGCTGCAGCCCTTTTCCAATTGGGCAACAACCGCTCATCTTCACAAAAATCAACATTAGCCGTGGGTTGCTTTAAATCAGGACCGATAAATACGAGTCGATCTTGATATTTAGACATTAGCGTTTTGGCACGCGATGAGAGCACGGTGTAGATGCCGCCCACCTTGTTGCAAACTTCCCAACTTGTTTCGAATATGTAGTCGGGAACTAAACGTTCGTTCTTCATAAAAAAATGTAATAACCTCTGCAAAGGTAATGTAATTTAAAGACAATACAAAATAAATGAGAAAAAGACTTTATTTTTTGCTAAAGCTTAATTTCTCTGAAATGTTCTGGAGTAAAGTTTTTTATGCTTTACATATAAAAGGTAACACGTTGAACGATTTCTTTTATACATGTTGTGTTTAATGTATAAAGATTCGACCAACGTGTTCTTGTGTGTGTTCTTTTTATTGTATGCTATGTCGTGTGTTAACTTTTAAACTCATGCACCACAATTGATAACTACCAGCAAGGGCTGTAATAGCATAGCCACATATGTTGAGCAAAAAGGTGAAGATCGACATCCATGTAGGCATGTATGCAGCATCACTCATTATTAGACTACGTGTGTAAGCCATGCTGCTTAGACCATAAACTGTTTGAGGCATGAGCACTACTATGTAAACAAACATTACGGGAATGCTTGTTAGTATAAGCAATATAAAAGCTAACCCAAATGCGTGCTTTAAAGAATAGACTACACTCTGCTTTGTAGCTACCCCAAAAAGTATGTGCTTTAGTGTGAACAAATAGCATGCTGCACTTGCATAAAGTAGTAGGAATGGTAATATGATAAGCAGTAGAAGATGCCATTTTAGTCCAGCCCACACAATTAACGAACCAATGATGATGGTAGGTAAACCATAGCTAACAACGCAACCTATGATGCGTAAAATGTCTCCATAGTCGCTTTTGCTTAACCATAGATGCATGGCCTTAGGCATTTCGTTGTTGTTGCTATAGTGGCGAATTAGGTTGAAAAACTTAACAATCAAACAAGTGTTACCAAATATTGAGAGTAAAAGGGTAAAAAGCATGTAAATGCCATTGCTTACGTTGGGGGTAGCCATCCACTTGATAACATCGGTAGCTCCACCTGACTGCATCAGCAGATAGGCTGGTTCTGCTTGTTGACAAATGTATTGAAGTGTAATTTCAAAAAACAAAGCATTAGCTATGCCAGCTAAAAGCAAGTATGGATAGGTGAGTCGAAGATAAGAACGCCAATTGAGTGCTATGATTTTCCATGCATCAGCCATGCATGCTTTTATGCTACGATCTTTGTTGAATAGTATAGTTTGTTGCATATCTTTTATTGTTTTTGCGTGGGCAAAGTTAGTGCAAACCCCATGCAATACAAAATGCTTTCGACTTAAATTATTCCTTTATGTGTGAAAAAGTGTGGTAATAAGTAGGTATTCAAAATTAGTTTATATAATCGTGTTCAGATTTAGTCGGTATGCCTTGTCGCATTCTTTCTCCATAAACATAGTTTCCATCGGTCACGTAGCCCGCTACGCTCCCTCTTCAACCTATGTTTCTGAACGAAATACTGCACCCATTCATATCAACTAATTTTGAATAACTACTTAAATACGGTTAACCTGTCTTTATGAGTTGCTCTATTACAGAGGCTTACCCCCTAAAGAAAAAACAAAGCGTCAAGACTCGTCTTATATAACAACTCTTGACGCTAAGTTTATGTGTGTGATGTTGATTTACTTCATACATCCAATAATTTCATGTACATCTTTAATGCCGTGCTTATCAAGCCACTCATTCATACCCTCTATTACTCGTATGGTAGTAGTGGGGTCAATAAAGTTCGCTGTGCCAATTTCAATGGCAGTAGCTCCTGCCATTAAAAATTCAATAGCATCAGTGGCATTCATTATGCCACCTAAGCCAACAACAGGGATGTTCACAGCGCGGGCTACTTGCCACACCATGCGTAAAGCCACGGGTTTGACACATGGGCCGCTTAGTCCGCCAGTACCAATGCTTAAGCGTGATTTGCGATGCTCAATGTCGATGCTCATGCCCATGAGTGTGTTGATGAGTGATACGCTATCAGCTCCTTCGGCTTCAACAGCTTTAGCTATTGAGGCAATGTCGGTTACGTTGGGTGAAAGTTTAACTATTAGCGTTTTGTTGTAACGCTTACGAACGGCACGTACAACACTTGCAGCTCCCTCGCAAGTAACCCCAAAGGCCATTCCGCCATCTTTAACGTTAGGGCATGATATATTTAATTCTATGCCAGGAATGTTTTCAAGTGCATCAATACGAGCTGCACATTCAGCGTAGTCTTCAGGTGACGAGCCTGATACATTCACCAATACATTGCTTTGAATGTCTTTAAGTTGTGGATAAATGTGCTCACAAAAATAGTCAACCCCTTTGTTTTGCAAACCAACACAATTAAGCATGCCTGAGGGAGTTTCGGCCATACGCGGGTAGTCATTTCCTTCACGAGGGTGTAGTGTGGTGCCTTTGACTATAAAACCGCCCAGACGTTTTAAATCAATAAAATCAGCAAATTCAAGCCCGTAGCCAAACGTGCCTGATGCTGTCATTACAGGATTTTTGAGGTCAAGTCCTCCTACTTTTACATTTAATTGAGCCATGACAATTTGTTGGTGTTAAATACGGGACCTTCTTTACATACACACAAGTTATGACCATCGGCCATCTTTTCAACGCAGCATAGGCAAGCACCTAACCCGCAAGCCATTAAGTTTTCAAGTGAGACTTCGCAAGTAGTGTTTGTTGAGGCAGCCCAACGAGCCACAGCTACCATCATAGGTTTAGGGCCACAAGTTGAAACGCTATTAAACGTTTCTTTTGTCAAAATGCTATGATTCGTTACAAAACCTTTTTCACCTTTAGAACCATCTTCGGTGGTGACGTATACACGACCATATTGTTCAAAAAGGTCGAGCTGCATTAAATCATCACCAGTGCGTCCGCCTAAAAGGAACACTGGTTCGCAGCCAGCCTCTTTAAGTATTTTGCCAAAATAGAGTAGGGGGGCAGTACCTACGCCTCCGCCAACGAGCAGTACTTTCTTTCCATCTGTTTCAGGTATGGTAAAACCATTACCTAAAGGATACATGCAATTAAGGGTGTCGCCTACTTTGCATGCAGCCATACTGCGTGTGCCATCGCCCACAACGTGGATGAGTAGCCATAGTTGATTGTTTTCATAATCAACAAAGTTGACCGAAATAGGGCGACGTAAAAAAGTTGATGGTGAGTCTTTTACTTGTACTTCAACAAATTGACCTGGCAGAATTTCGGGTAGTAGCCCCTTTAGCGGAGTCAACTTGAGTAGCACGTATCCTTGGCGTGGTGTGTCGATTTGCACAATGCGCAAGTCTCCGACGTATTTTTTCATTGTACTGGGTGATTGTTACGTTGTATGAATTGTGTTGCAAATGTACATAAAAACTTCAACATGAAGACTCTTGTTGCTGAATTTTGAAAAAATATGTTCATAGATGGAAAATACTATAGTAATAGTAATTGTCTGAAAATCAATTGTTTAAAATCTCTGTAGAGGGCTTTGCTTGTGAAGAGTTTCATAAAAACTTAGCAAAATGTTTGGTGGGTTAAAAAAAAGTCCGTACTTTTGCATCGCTTTTGAGAAAAACTTGGGCGTTTAGCTCAGCTGGTTCAGAGCATCTGCCTTACAAGCAGAGGGTCGGCGGTTCGAATCCGTCAACGCCCACTCTCATGAAAACAAGTTTTTCTTATTAAGCATTTTACTGATAATTGTAAGGGCGTTTAGCTCAGCTGGTTCAGAGCATCTGCCTTACAAGCAGAGGGTCGGCG
>URDV01000077.1 GCA_900546605.1 uncultured Prevotella sp. | reverse complement strand
CTTACCTGTTAACCCGTTAACTTGTCAACTTGTTTACTAATTCCGCCAACGCGTAATTGTAATAAGTTTAGCTAACTACATAGTTGCTATTTCAGACCTATAGGTCAAATTTTCTCTAAAGAAATCCCCTGATTGAGTAAAGACGGTCTTCAGACCTTGCTAAATCAGTACATCTACTTACTGTAATTGTACTCTAAGCACAATGCAGATACTTAACTTTGTCATAGGTGTGATGCTAAAGAACGAAGTATATTAGTACTCTAATTCGTCCAACCTATGGTTGGACGAATTAGAGTACTATACTCATTGCCATTTGCAATTAGTACTACTTATCGTCCAACCATTGGTTGGACGAATTAGAGTACTATACTCAATGCCATTTGCAATTAGTACTAAAAATCGTCCAGCCATTGGGTGGACGATTCGTATTACTTATATGCATAAGTGTTGAGCATGTGCTCAACACCTTTAGAGTACGTAATACCTACTTAACTATTTACCTACTTAACTTAGAAATTGGTCAAGTTATTTTTTTTACCATTACTAAGGGGCTTAATTTTTCAGAAAGACATCCGTAGTGCTTCTTTGTGAGCATAGCGGATAGGATTTCTATGTTTTCTTGAGTTTTAGCAGATAGCAATACAAAAAAGGAAACAGCATCAAATGAACAACTATTAAGTGTTCGCTTGATGCTGTCTCCTTTTATGCTATATGGGTAGCAAATGGTTTATTCGTCAACCTGATTATTGGGATCTTCAGAACCTTCGCTCAGTAAGTCAGTACCCCAGTGAGTTGAGGCCAAACGTTTTTCGCGGTCGACCACTTCCTTTGCTTTCTTGGCATAAATAATCATGCGCAGTGATTGCGAGTATGAAACGTAGTTCCATAACCAGTTAAATAATACAATCATTTTGTTGCGTACACCCAAAATAGAACGAAGGTGTACAACTAACCACAAAACCCATGCAAAGAAACCACCAAACTTCATGCTGCTGAATTCAGCCACGGCTCGGTTGCGGCCAACGGTGGCCATGGTACCTAAGTTTTTGTAACGGAAAGGCTTCATATCCTTACCCGCTTCAAGTCGCTTTAAGTTTTTGGCCAAGTTGTTGCCTTGTTGAATGGCAACTTGTGCAAGTTGAGGATGTCCGCCAGGCCACTTGTCATCGCCTTCGGGCATGATGCATTGATCGCCAATGCAGAAAACATTGTCTAATCCTGACACTTGGTTAAAGGCATCCACCACAATGCGTCGTCCACGGCCTAAATGTGAAGGGTCAAGGTTGCCAACGGGCTGTGCTGCAACACCGCTTACCCAAATAAAGGTACGGGTGGCAATGCTACTACCATCCTTCAGCATGACGTTGTGGTCTTTGTAATCAGTTACCATTTTGTTGAGTAACACGTTAACACCCATGGTGCGAAGATATTTCTCAACCTTTTGGCTCGATTCTTTGCTCATGGCAGCTAATAAGCGGGGACCAGCCTCAATCAAATAGATGTTCATGAGTGAGGTAGGCAGGTCGGGGTAGTCTTTAGGCAACACAAAGTTCTTCATTTCACTCAGTGCACCTGCTATTTCAACGCCTGTGGCACCGCCACCCACAATAACTACATTCAGCAATTCTTGTCGTTCTTTGTCGGTAGCACAAGTTAATGCACGTTCAAAGTTGTCAAGTAGTGCATTGCGCAATCCCATAGCCTCGCTGACGTTTTTCATAGGCATGGCTTGCTCAGCCACATTCTTGTTGCCAAAGAAGTTGGTAGTTGCGCCAGCTGCTAACACCAAATAGTCGTAGCTTACTTTACCAATTGATGTTTGAATAATTTTGTGTTCGGGAAAGATAGAGCGCACTTCTGCCATACGATAGTAAAAGTCATTGCGCTTTTGAAAAATCTTTCTAAATGGAAACGAAATAGAGCTCGGTTCAATACCAGCCGATGCAATTTGATAAATCAGTGGGGGAAACTGGTGGTAGTTGTTACGATCAACTAATACTACTTGAAAGTTACTTTTGCGCAACTTATTGGCCAGTTTAAGGCCGCCGAAGCCGCCACCTACAATGACTACTCTTTTCTTTTCGGTTTTTGGAACGTTAAAGCTCATACGTCAGATTCTTCTGTGTTTTGTGTTTATTTACTACTTTGCAAAGTTACAATCAATAACCCAATTTACATAATTATTGGTTTAAAAAGTATTACTTTGTTTGCCTTTTTGTAATAATAGTTATAATGATGTTACATGGATGTTGCAAAGTTACCAATGTGTAAACGACAGTATTTGATTGGGTAAAAGTTGTTGCTTATAACAAAATCCATCCTGTTATGCCGCACAATACAACCATAAACAGGGCGTTGATGTGGTAATAGCCTACGCCAATTAGTGTGGATAAAAACAAAAAAATGCTTACCCAAAAGTCCCATGGAGTGGTGGAGGGTGAACCAAAGTTGTCAGTTCGCATCATAAT
Source organism: uncultured Prevotella sp. (assembly GCA_900546605.1). Classification (GTDB taxonomy): domain Bacteria; phylum Bacteroidota; class Bacteroidia; order Bacteroidales; family Bacteroidaceae; genus Alloprevotella. The sequence goes on along the minus strand of URDV01000077.1, from coordinate 6,866 downwards.
GATAGCTGCTGCTGCAATGAGCCCTGGAACGAGTGGACGTAGCACAACCATGGCGCATTCAAAGAATGCTTGATATTTACGTTTCTCTTGAATTTTGGTGTAGAATGCAGTCCAAAAGGTGGAGGGTACAATCAGTCCTGCGGCAGAACATATGCTGGCAGCTATTGTGCCCCAAAAGCCAAACTTGTTTGCGGTGGCTAATGCCGCAGTAAGGGTAGCTGTGTTTAAGCCAGTGCCACCTGGCAGCATACGGCAAAATACCATGAGATTGGCCATTTGTGCGGGGGTAAACCAGTGATGCAATGTTATCACCTCGTGTTCAAGTAACGCTTGCGCTGCAGCATTACCTCCCATGCCTAAAAAGCTGACTTGAAAGAAGCTAAGGAATAAAACTAAAAATATGAGCATAGCTGATTATTCAACGTCGTTAGTTGATTGTACGAAAATGGCATAAAGTGCGGCTAACACAATGAGACCTAATATGATGTAACTGGGCGATATGCCCAGCAAACCTATGGCTATAGCTGCACCAATGGGTATCCAAATGGTGCTGAGTGAAATGCTTGACTTTCGCCACATTTGTATGCAAGGTAACGCTATTAGTGCTACAATTGCAGGGCGTGCTCCGCGCAAGAAGGACTGAATGATGCTAAGTTGGCAAAAACTGTTGTAGAAGGTGGCAAACAGAATGAACACTAACATGGGGGGTAATAGCATACCCAATAAACATGCTGTGCTGCCCATCCAACCATTCAGCTGCTTACCAAGGTATGAGGCTAAGTTTACATTGAATACTCCTGGTATGGTTTGCACTATGGCAATGTGACGTGAAAAGTCATCGTCCGTCATCCATCCGTTTTTTTTAACAATGGCTTTTCGTAGGGGGGCTATGGTAGCGTAGCCATCACCTATTGTCAGTCCACCTGCTTGTAAAAAAGTGATGAAGAGTGTTAAAAAATTAAGTGGCAATGTTTCTGTGTTAAGGGTTAAGCGTAAGGGGTTAAGTAGGTGCTCAATTTTAGTTGATGTGATGGGGCAATGTGGTGCTTGTTTCTGAAACTTAGGTGGATTAACTCACGTAATGTGAGCTACGTGGGCAATGAAAACTAAACTGATGTTTTGATCACCAACGATAACACTCAGTATTTAAGCACATCAGCTAATTAGGGACATAATGTTATGAACCATTGTTGAACACCTACTTAACACATGTTACATTCTTGTTATTGGTGTTGCTCGCGATATAGGTCGTTGACCGTTTTCACTGGGTTGAAGGTGGAGAGGGGAACTTCAACAAACACCGTGTTCCAATTGCTCATAGCACCATTCCAAAGTCCTGGTAGTTCAAGTGCTTTGAGTTCCTTGCCATCTTTGCTCTTGTGTGAGATGAAACCTGTTTGCGGGTCAACATAGTCGGGCAAGTGGAAGGCTTCACCTTTGTAGTTCTTAATGGCACATACCAAGTCAACAGGATTAAAGTGGGTACCCTTTTCAAACATTGCTTTCTTTTCGGGGTCTTCCATGTCGATTTGTGAACTTTCAAGTATTTGTAGCGAAATGGAACCATCGGGATTGTAGGCCAAGAAAGGACCACCACCAGGCTCTCCGACATTGCGTACCATACCACAAACGCGCATGGGGCGATTTAGCTTTTTGCGCAAATAAATGGCTAACTCTGTGTCTTCGAGCATTTTGGTGTCGGGGTTCTTTGTGAATAGCTTCTTTTGTACAAACTGCAACATTCCGCGTAGTTCGTCCATTGTATACTGACCGCTGTCAAGTTTCTTTAGGTAGGCAAATGCTTGGGCCTGTAGCTGAACGAGTACGCCTGCTAACAACTTTTTGTAACGCGCGGTGTCGTCCTTTAAACGATCGGGAACAACGTTGTCTATGTTCTTTATGAATACTACGTCAGCGTCAATGTCATTTAAATTCTCAATGAGAGCACCATGTCCACCTGGACGGAACAGTAGGTTGCCATTCTTGGTGCGGAAGGGGGTGTTGTCGGGGTTAGCTGCTACTGTGTCAGTACTTGGCTTTTGCTCGGAGAAACTTACGTTATATTTTACGCCAAATTTTTTCTCATAAGTAGGCACTACTTCTTTTACCAAATTTTCAAAGAGTGCACGGTGCTCGGGCGAAACGGTAAAGTGTACATTTACGCTTCCATTCTTTTGGCGTGCATAGAGTGCGCCTTCTACCAAGTGCTCTTCAAGTGGAGTACGGCTACCCTCAGCATATTTATGAAACTTAAGCAAGCCTTTGGGGAGTGCTCCATAGTTAATACCTTCAGCACTTAACAAGGCTTTGGCAACCTCTTTGTGCTGGTTTGCACTAATCAGTTTGTCAATATCTTTGCCATAAATGCGGGTGCATGCAGCATCTAAGTCGTTGAAAAAGGCTGCATTATGAATGTTGTCAAAGAACTTTTTTTCAAAATCAGTTGAGGGCGTAGTGTAGTCTGCGTCCACGAATGCGAATATGTTCTTAAACATTCTACTGGCAGCGCCCGAAGCTGGTACGAATTTTACCACTTTGTGGTTCAAATTGTCAGTGTAAGTCTCCCATGCTGCCAAGTAGTCTTTCGCCTCTTGTTCAGTAGGTGTAAGGATGCCTTTTTCAACACTTGCTGCTGCTGCGAGTTTTAAAAATGGAAAACCCTTAGCAAAGCAGCTCAATTGTTGGTTCAACTTTTCTTCGCTGATGCCTTTTTGGGCTAACAGCTTTTTGTCATTATCGGTAATCATATTGGTTGGTTTATAGGTTGTTAGCAAAAGCTTCAATGGCCTTTTCTGCTGTTTTTATTGCTTCGTCAAGTGGAAAGGGTAGTTCGCCTCCTGATGCATTAAGATGGCCTCCTCCGTTAAAGAATTGTTCGGCCATTTTATTACAGGGAAAATCATCTACCGAACGGAGTGAAACGCGTATGACATCGCGTTCGGTGTCTTCGCGTAGAGATATGCTCAATCGCATGCCTTTAACTTGTAACGGCATATTTACCAATCCCTCAGCATCGCCACGTATAAAGTTGAATCGTTTCATCTCTTCACGGGTGATGGTGAAAATGGATGCTCGATTGTTGGCATAGAACTTTAGTTTTTCGTAAAGAATGTAGCCTGTTAGTCGCATGCGATCAACTGAGTAAACGTTGAATACGTTGCGATATATTTTATCCTTGTCAATCTCCTTGGTCAGTAACATGGATATGATTTCGTACACATCGGGGTTGTTGGAGTTGTAGGTAAAGCCTCCCGTGTCGGTCATCATACCTGTGTAAATGCAGGTGGCCTCTGTGCGTGTCATGTGGTCAAAGCCGCCTAACTGGTGTATTAGTCTAAACACAATTTCGCTTGTAGAGCACAGTTGTGGAAAGGAAATGACTTGTTTGGCAAAGCTCTTATCTGGGTCAAGATGATGGTCTATAATCACTTTGTCGGCTTTGCTGCGTTCTACCACTCCTTGCATCTCTTGTAGTCGGGCTAAGCCATTGAAGTCAAGGCAGAATATAAGGTCGGCTTCGTTGATGATGCGGGTAGCTGTGGTTTCGTGGCGAGCATAGAATTGTATGAGGTGCGAATTGGGGAGCCATCGCAAAAAATCAGGAAAGGGGTTGGGTAACAATATGGTTACCTTTTTGCCTAATTGCTGTAAATATTCAGCCCATCCAAGCGACGAACCTACTGCGTCACCATCAGGGCCACGGTGTGCGCATATAACAATGCGCTTGCTTTGCTTTATGGTTTGCAGCAATGTAAATAGTTCTGAATCAGATAGTAGCGGTTTCATGCAGTTGCTTATTCTCCTAAATGTTTTAAAATGCGAACTTCTTCAACAGGGTTGGCTGCCTTAAATACGGCTGAGCCTGCAACTAATACGTCTGCACCTGCTTTAACTAACTGTAGCCCTGTATCTCGGTTTACGCCACCATCAATTTCAATAAGTGCTTTTGAACCTGTACGGTCAATTAGTTCGCGTAATTTACGTGTCTTGTCAAGTGAATGTGTTATGAACTTTTGTCCTCCAAATCCAGGGTTTACTGACATGAGCATTACTAAGTCGACATCGGTTATAATGTCTTCAAGCAGATGTACGGGTGTGTGTGGATTTAATGTTACACCAGCCATCATGCCTTCAGCTTTTATTTGCTGTATAACACGATGTAGGTGTGTGCAAGCTTCGTAATGCACGTTCATAACTTTTGCTCCCAAAGCTTTCACTTCGTTAATGAATTTTTCGGGACGTTCTATCATTAAGTGCACATCGAGTGGCTTTTGTGCGTGTTTAGCCATGGCTTGCATTACGGGGAAGCCAAATGATATGTTGGGCACAAACACGCCATCCATCACATCAAGGTGATACCAATCGCACTCACTATTGTTGAGCATCTCAAGGTCTCGTTGCAGATTTCCGAAGTCGGCTGATAATAATGAAGGAGAAACTAAAGGCATAATATTAATGTATTTAATGGGTGCCCATTTTCATAGGTGAGTAAATGAGCTGGGGGTTAAAACTGAGTTTTGTTTAAAAATGTAGTTGATGGTTGCGCTCAAAAGCGCGTTGTTGGGATGAGAATGGCTATTGGGTGTTCTTGTTCCTCTTGGCATAACAGAACACGTATGAACTTGTGCATACTTTACGGCAAGGGTGTTGAACTATTATTTTTATACCATACATCTGCTCCTGTCATGATTTTTACTAAAGATGTAATTTAAAATGGCAAATCATCATCATAAGTAGGGCGTTCGCAATTTTCAACGCCGCTCTCACGCAATTGCTGAATGTAGTTTAACTCGTTGATAGCAAAGTCTTTGTTGTCTTCTTCGTCGAGCATGCTTTTGCAGTTGTTTTCGGCATCATTAAGATAGTGCTTCTGGATGCAGAAGTAAATGTCGCGTCGACGCAAGAAGTTATACAAGTCTAACAGGTTCTCGGGCACTTCTTTATCTTTATCCATTATTTCTTGCAAGTGCATCTGTAACGCTGTTATGTTGTTCGAAATAATCTCTCCGCATTTATTATCATTCAGCGCAATTAAGCAGTTAATGTATGCTTTAAGATAATAAGAGCGATTGAAATTTTTGTAATTTTTTAGGTAGTAGTGCGCCATCTGATATTGATGAAGCTCCATGTAGCTATTGCCTAAAAGGAAACAAATTTCATAAAAGGTGTCTTTGCTGTTGTTATTTAATTTTTCGTAGTCATTATTTAGCATATTGAAAGCTCGCCCCAGATGAAGCGTGGCCTCATAAAAGCGTTTCTGCCGATATAATTTCTTTCCCCAATACAGGTCGTAACCTAATTCGGCATTGGTGAGTAAGTATATCATGCGTTGTTCGGGGGTCCATTCATCTGTTTTACCCTCTTTGGCCTTGTCTTGAGCATCCTTCCACATGTAGTCAAACTCGGTTTGCTTGCTTTTGCCGTCTTTCCAATCAAAGCCTATCATGAAGCTATCGCCAGACAATTGGCTATATCCATTATCCTGCCTGAATGGAACTTTTGTATTGGTTGACTTTTCGGGTAGCATATAGCTGAATCTTATAAAAACCGTGCCATCCATTACACCCACGTTTTCAAGTGTAATGGAGAGTAGGTGGCTGCGTTGCTCTTCACCCTGATGTTGATAGGTAAGGTGTATGCAGCCCAACTGAGCTTTAGGGGCTTCGGGCAAATTGAGTTGATGCACTATGGGCTCAATCATAGAGTAGTTGTTGATAGCTTCATCATTTTGGGTCATAAAATGGTAGCCATCATCTCCTTCGCTAACTAAGTGCTGTAAGATGCATCCAGTAGGAAGTATATGCATGTGATTTAACCAATGCCCCAATTTACAATGGTCAACTGATAGGGTATAGGTATCTTCATTGTTAGCTGCAGCCATGTCATGTTTCGCCTCTATTTGATTGACCCAGTTTATTTGCTCGTAGGTGTTAAAGTAGCTGGATTGTAGGTCAGAAACGTGCAGCTCATTCGATTCACTATTATAGGTTTTTAATCGGTCATGAATAAGGTTGCGTACGGCAAAACATTCGCTCATGGCTAATTGTAGCGTGTCAACTAATTCATGCTTAAGCATTGTAGGGGGAATACAGCATGTTACATGAAAGTTGAGCTTGTTGTCTTTGTCGTCGAAGGTATAAATGGTACGAACGTAATGAGTTACATTGTTTAGCTCGTTGCAAATAGTTCGAACGTTACTTATATTGTCGAGAGGTGCCTCATCGATATAAGGAAAGTTGAGTTGTATACATTTGTTGTTTTGTGGCTGGGGAAGGTATATAGTAAAGAGGCCATTTTGATATTGAAATTCAAAGCCGTCTAATTTGTTGCTGTCAGCGTCGTAGTGTTCTTCAACGGTTACATTGAGTTGCTCAAGAGCTTTGCGCAGCGTTTTTATATATATAGATTGTGCTTTCTTCCATTCAATACTGCTGTTAAATAATTGAAGCATACGATGGGTTAACTTGTAGTTGTTTCCATACTGAATGATGAATATCGTAGTGAGTGCTATTAGCAGTAATGATATGAAGATGAAAATGCTATCTAATTCAATGTACATGTGCAATGATTTTCTAATGAATTGTTAGGGGTGCCAAACTTTTTCTCTTACATCAAAAGGCATCTTATAGGAATGCTGCTACACCCGATATAGGTGTTCGACGTGAAATGATATTTTTTATCATCTAAATTGATGGATAGCACCTTCTTAATTTGCAAAGTTAGCTTTTATTGCTGATATGCAATGCTTTTTGTTCCTAAAAATAAGTGTCGTTCGGAGTTGGGCAATATAAGTATATTCAAGTTATGAATTTACGCGTTGGCGGAATTAGTAAACAAGTTGACAAGTTAACGGGTTAACAGGTAAG
>URDV01000076.1 GCA_900546605.1 uncultured Prevotella sp. | reverse complement strand
ACTTACCTGTTAACCCGTTAACTTGTCAACTTGTTTACTAATTCCGCCAACGCGTTAATAAAAGGTCAAAAAAGAAACAAAGAATGGAGCGTAGGCGAGGACGCTTGCGCTCCATGTGTCATAAATAATGACTTTGGGATGCTTTTTTTTCAAAAACCATAAATGAACTGAATGATTCATGTGACAGCGCGCCTGCACATTTACATATCACAAAATTGCACTTTCGCACATCTGTGCGAAACGCACAAAACAATAACACATAGACATGCGAAAATGGAGAATTGAAGACTCAGAAGAGCTCTACAATATAAAAGGCTGGGGAGTAAACTACTTTGGTATAAACGACAAGGGACATGCCTACGTCACCCCACGAAAGGATGGTGTGCAGATTGACCTAAAGGAGGTGGTTGACGAGTTAGTCTCGCGCGACATTACGGCTCCTGTATTATTACGTTTTCCCGACATACTTGACAATCGTATAGAAAAGACTTCTGATTGTTTTAATCAAGCAGCTAAGGAATACGACTACAAGGCCGAGCATTTTATTATTTACCCTATCAAGGTAAACCAAATGCGCCCTGTAGTTGAAGAAATTATTAGTCACGGAAAGAAATACAACCTGGGGCTTGAAGCAGGGTCTAAACCAGAGCTACATGCGGTGTTGGCCACCAACATGGATTCTGATAGTTTGATTATATGTAATGGACATAAGGATCAAAACTTTATAGAACTTGCACTTTTGGCCCAGAAAATGGGTAAGCGCGTCTTTTTGGTAGTTGAAAAGTTGCCCGAATTGACTATGATAGCCCAAACTGCTGAAAAGTTAGGTGTGCGTCCTAACTTAGGCATTCGTATTAAGTTGGCTGCAAGTGGCACGGGTAAGTGGCAAGAGAGTGGGGGCGATGCTTCAAAGTTTGGCCTTAATTCATCAGAGTTATTAGAAGCTTTGGGCATGCTCGACAAAATGGGCATGCGTGATTGCTTAAAGCTCATACACTTTCACATTGGTTCGCAAATAACCAAGATACGACGCATTTCAACAGCTTTGCGTGAGGCTTCACAATTTTATGTACAGTTACATGCAATGGGCTTTAACATAGAGTTTGTTGACTGTGGTGGTGGCTTAGGCGTTGATTACGATGGTACGCGTTCAAGCAACTCCGAAAGTTCGGTTAACTATTCTATTCAAGAGTATGTAAACGACTGTGTTTACACCTTTGTTGATGCTGCCAACAAAAATAACATTCCACACCCCAACCTCATTACCGAGGGTGGACGTTCGCTAACGGCTCATCACTCAGTGTTGGTGGTGGATGTGATGGAGAGTGTAAGTATGCCACATATGGATGAGAACTTTCATCCTTCAGAGAGCGACCATCAGTTAGTGCATGATTTAACTGAGATATGGGATAAACTATCACCTCGTTCAATGCTTGAGGATTGGCATGATGCCCAAGACATTCGTGATGAGGCGCTCGACCTTTTTCGTCATGGCATCATTGATTTGAAGACAAGAGCACAGATAGAAAGTCTATATTGGAGCATAACGCGCGAGATAAGTGAATTGGCACACCATCAAAAGCACGTGCCCGATGAGTTGCGTACGCTCGACAAAATGATGGCAGACAAATACTTCTGCAATTTCTCACTCTTTCAGTCTTTGCCCGACTCATGGGGTATAGACCAACTATTCCCCATTATGCCCATAGCGCGACTGAACGAAAAGCCTACGGTTTCGGCCACCTTGCAGGATATTACTTGCGACTCAGATGGCAAAATTACGGCTTACGTCAATTACAACCAGCAAACATCTTATTTACCACTTCACCATTTCCACGAAGGTGAACATTACTATATAGGTGTGTTCTTGGTGGGTGCATACCAAGAAATTTTGGGCAATATGCACAACTTGTTTGGCGACACAAATGCAGTACACGTAACGGTAGACGAAACAGGTTATAGCATAGACAAAACGATTGACGGAGAAACCGTAGCCGATGTGCTTGAATATGTGCAGTATGACCCCAAACGCCTTGTGCGTCGACTTGAAGCCTGGGTGAGCAAGGCTGTGAAGGAAGGCAAAATAACCAATGAAGAAGGCAAAGAGTTTATATCAAATTATCGCTCAGGCCTTTACGGGTACACTTATTTAGAATAAGGTTAATGCAGTATTGGCATACGATTACAGTGCCAGTGAGCATGAGCTTTATGAATACCTACTTAAAACTGAAACTTAAGTTAAAACAAATTAGGTGTCACTAACCTATAATAGAGCAAGTTGATGAGTTAACCACGAAGTGTATGGGAGGTTGACAAATCAACTTGCTTTATTTTATGCTACAAACGAGTGAAGCCCTGTATGAGCATAAAACGCATTCATGTTTGACAAGTAAAGTCACCAAAAAGCCGCAAAACAAACCCGTAAAGCACAAAAAATCAAATCTTTTCATTTTATATTGATAAAACATTGGTGTAGCCCACAAAAAAGCAGTACTTTTGTACACAAAAATTTAATTCAGACAAATAAAATAATCAATATATGTCCTCAACAAAGAAAATCAAGACAGCGTTGGTGTCAGTGTTCCACAAAGATGGACTTGAAGAACTCCTCGCTAAGTTGCACGAAGAAGGTGTGCAGTTCCTCTCAACGGGTGGCACTCAAAAGTTTATTGAGTCGTTAGGATATCCTTGCCAGAAGGTAGAGGATGTTACTACTTATCCCTCAATTTTGGGTGGTCGTGTAAAGACCCTTCATCCCAAAATCTTCGGTGGCATTTTAGGACGTCGTGAACTTGAAGAGGATCAAAAGCAAATGGCCCAATACGAGATTCCTGAAATCGACCTCGTAATTGTAGACCTATATCCTTTTGAACAAACAGTGGCAAGCGGTGCAAGCGAAGCCGACATTATTGAAAAAATTGATATAGGTGGTATCTCACTCATTCGTGCTGGAGCCAAAAACTTTAACGATGTAGTAATTGTGCCGTCAAAGGCAGAGTACAAACCATTGCTTGACATTGTAAACAAAAATGGTGCACAAACCGAATTAGAGGAGCGTCGTTGGTTTGCCACTCGCGCCTTTGGTGTAAGTAGCCACTACGATACAGCTATTCACGCTTGGTTTGAAAAGTAAACAAAATAAATGAGCAACCCTCTGTGGACAGTAGCTTTGGCTTTGCTACTTTATTACCTATAGGGTAGTTGTGGTGGACTAATATAGCCCGAACGAGGTTGCTTAAAGGGTTTTATTAAGCACTTACTATTTTTTTAGAAATGGGAATTTTTTCAAAGTTCTTTTCATTTACACAAGAGTTGGCCATAGACCTCGGTACTGCTAACACCATCATTATTGCAGATGGCGAAATAGCTGTTAACGAGCCTTCGGTTGTGGCACTCGACACACACAGCGAAAAAATGATAGCTGTGGGTGAGGAGGCCAAGCGTATGTATGAAAAGACCAATAACAAAATACGTGTCATCCGTCCGTTACGCGATGGTGTGATAGCCGACTTTAATGCTTGCGAGCAAATGATGCGTGGCTTGATTAAGAAAGTACATTCAGGCAAACGCTTGTTCTCACCTTCATTGCGCATGGTGATTGGTGTGCCCAGTGGCTCAACTGAGGTAGAGTTGCGTGCTGTGCGCGACTCTGCAGAACATGCAGGTGGACGTGACGTGTTCTTGCTTTACGAACCTATGGCAGCAGCTATAGGTATAGGCATTGATGTAAATGCTCCTGAGGGCAACATGATTGTCGACATAGGTGGTGGCACAACTGAAATTGCTGTTATCTCATTAGGTGGCATTGTGTCAAATAGCTCTATTAAAATGGCTGGTGACGACTTCACAAGCGACATTCGTGAGTATATGAGCCGTCAGCACAATGTGTTGGTAAGTGAACGCATGGCTGAACGCATTAAGATTAATGTTGGTGCAGCCTTGACCGATTTGGCCAATCCGCCCGAAGACTACTTAATACATGGTCCTAACCGCATCACGACTATGCCTATGGAGGTACCAGTGTGCTACCAAGAAATAGCCCATTGCCTTGAAACCTCAATAGCACGCATTGAGCAAGCCGTACTGAACGCTTTGGCTAACACGCCTCCTGAATTGTATGCCGACATTGTTAAAAACGGCATCTACCTCACAGGTGGTGGCGCATTGTTGCGTGGCTTAGACAAGCGCTTGAGCGACAAAATCAACATACCTTTCCATGTAGCTGAAGACCCCTTACTTTGCGTTGCAAAGGGTACAGGTATAGCATTGAAAAATGTTGAGAACTTCACTTTCTTGATGCGTTAAAAAACTATTCAGATGATGAAAAGTAGGTGTTCAAAATAATTCTAAAAGTTTTGAATAGTCTACGTATATACAGACGAGTGGCTTCACCCTCTCGGTGTCCATCTCCTTTGATGCGAGAGGCGCGACCCGAGTAGGTGAAGTTTTTGTTTGTATATAAATACTCATCAAAGCACAATCTCTGTTATATATATGAGTGATAAAAATTCACGGAGTGGCTTGGTCGACTTTGTAAGCAAATATAGTTACTGCTTTTTGTTTGTAGTGCTTGAGGCAGTAAGCATGGTGTTGCTATTCCGTTTTAATAGCTATCAAGGCAGTGTGTGGTTTAGCGCAGCCAACTCAGTTGTGGCAGGAGTAAATGGAGCGTATACTGATGTAATCAGCTTTTTCCATTTACAAGAGGTGAATCGTCAATTAACTGACCAAAACATAGCATTGCAACGTGAAACAGAGCATCTGCGTCAAGCACTCATAACAGCTACCAAGGATACTACCATAACTGAAAAGTTGATGTGCGAAAAGTTGGTGGGTTACAATATGCTGCCTGCTACAGTGGTGTCAAATAGCGCAGAGCGCACAAACAACTATTTGGTTATTGATCGCGGATCGGCTGATGGCATACGCCCCGAAATGGGTGTAGTTGGTGGTGGAGGCGTAGTAGGCATAGTCTACTTGACGGGACCACACCATTCATTAGTAATACCTATAACCAACCGCAAGTCAAGTATCAGTTGTCGTGTGCGCGGACAAAACTATTTTGGTTATTTACAATGGGATGGTTCAAGCATGCTGATGGCCTATTTGGATGATGTGCCACGTTATGCCAAAGTAAAGGTAGGACAGGCCGTCGAAACAAGTGGCTATTCAGCCGTGTTCCCTCCAGGCATCTTTGTAGGCCGTGTACGTAATATTCGTAATTCGGCCGACGGACAGTCTTATCGTTTAGATGTGAATTTGGGCACTAACTTTGCCAATTTGCGCGATGTATTAGTTGTAACAACTCCCTACAAAGCCGAGATTGACACCTTGCAGGTACATGCCCAACAAATGGAGGATGTTGATAATCAAAATTAAAAGCTACTAAAAGGGAGCGTTCAAATTCGTATGAAGCCAATGCAGTGCTTTGTGAAAACTGTAGCTTCCTTATTTCAGTGCCAAGCTATATCATAAAGTATTGTATGGCTTGAAATGATCCCCTAACTAAGGTAAAAAAAATGAAACTGCAAACAATAACATCGCGTGCGGGATGGTTCGTGCTATTGCTACTATTGCAAGCTTTAGTGTTCAACCACGTACACATATTTGGTTATGCCACCCCCATGCCCTACGTTTACTTTCTGCTCATCCTACCGAGCGACACCTCGCGTTGGGTGTATGTGCTAACAGGTTTTTTGTTAGGCTTAGGAGTTGACATGTTCACCAACACCCCAGGCATGGCAGCAGGAGCCATGTGTTTGTTAGGACTCGTCACCCCTTGGTTGTTGAAAATGTTTGCACCCAACGATGGCAATGATGTCTTTGAACCTTCGCGCAAGGTAATGGAATGGAGTTCCTTTGTCAAGTACACCCTCTTTTCAGTGTTAGTGTATTGCTTAGCATTCTTCATGTTAGAGGCATTCTCATTTTTTGACTGGCAGATTTTACTCATCAACATTTTAGGTAGTACATTGCTCACAACATTGTTTGTCATAGCAATGGAGGCCATACGTAGCAAGTAGAAAACAGCAAATGTCAACTCCCAACAATTTTCAAATACGTAAGTTTGTTATCGGAGGCGTAGCCATAGGCATTATTTTTATTTATATGATTCGTCTTTTCACTTTACAATTGTGGAGCGATGATTACAAAAAGAATGCCGACTCAAACGCATTTCGTAAGGACATTCAGTACCCCTCGCGTGGACTAATACTTGATCGCAAAGGCCGTATATTGGTATACAATGAACCATCGTACAACATAATGGTGGTAATGAACGACCAACGTGGTGTTGACACGCTCGACTTTTGTCAAACAATAGGCATCACGCGCGATGAGTACATAAAGCGTATGGCCGACATTAAGGATTCAAAAAAGAATCCTGGTTACTCGCGCTATACACCGCAATTATTTATGGCGCAAATTCCAGCGCAAGAGTTTTCATTGTTTCGTGAAAAGCTATTTCGCTTTAAAGGCTTCAGCATCGAAAAGCGTTCTACGCGTCAATACACCAGTGCCATAGGTGCCCACTTGTTAGGCGATGTAGGCGAAATTAGTGAAAAGGAACTAACTGACGATTCTACCAAATATTATGCCTCGGGCGACTACATAGGCAAATTAGGTGTAGAACGAGCCTACGAAAACCAGTTGCGTGGCGAAAAGGGTATGCGCATTATGTTGCGCGATGTGCATGGGCGTACCCAAGGTCATTATCAAAATGGTAAATATGACAAGGTAGCACAGCCTGGCAAAAACATCACCTTGGGCATTGACAAAGACTTGCAAACATTAGCAGAACGTTTGCTTGAAGGCAAGAAAGGTGCCATTGTGGCTATAGAGCCATCAACGGGTGAGGTGCTATGCATGGCGTCAGCCCCAACTTACGACCCACGCACAATGGTTGGGCGCGATCGTGGTAAGAACCACATGATACTTGAAAAAGACCCGAAGCGTCCCCTTCTTAATAGAGCCATCATGGGTACTTACCCACCAGGTTCCACTTTTAAAATAACCCAAGCCCTAACGGGATTGCAAGAAGGGTCAATTGACACACACATAGCCTTTCCGTGTCATCATGGCTTCAACTATAAAGGCTTACACGTAGGCTGTCATGGTCATGCCTCGCCCATTAACTTGGTGCCAGCAATCGGAACTTCATGCAACTCCTACTTTTGTTGGAACCTTTTTCGCTTGTTAAGCAACAAGCGCAAATATGGTTCCGTGCAAAAAGCCATGACCGTGTGGAAGGACTATATGGTGCGCATGGGCTATGGCTATAAGTTAGGTATAGACCTACCTGGCGAAAAACGTGGTATGATACCCAATGCTAAGTATTATGACAAGGCTTACAAAGGTTCGTGGAATGGACTTACTGTCATATCAATAGCCATAGGTCAGGGCGAGGTAACAGCTACCCCATTACAAATATGCAACTTGGCGGCTACAGTTGCCAATCGAGGTTTCTTTTACACCCCTCACGTAGTGCATAACATTCAAAATGGTAGCATCGACCCAGTTTATCGGCAAAAGCATTACACAGGTGTTGACCGCCGATGGTATGAATACTGCGTAGCAGGTATGCGCAAGGCTGTGCTCGATGGCACATGTCGTGCAGCCAACTTGCCTGGTTACGAAGTGTGTGGTAAAACAGGTACGGCCCAGAACCGCGGACACGACCACTCTGTCTTTATGGGATTTGCTCCCATGCAACAACCGCGCATAGCCGTTTCGGTGTATGTTGAGAATGGTGGCTTTGGTAATGTTTATGGTGTACCCATTGGCGCATTAATCATGGAGCAGTATTTAAATGGTAAACTGTCAGCTTCGTCTGAAAAGAAAGCACAACACTTTCAGAACATGCACATTAAGTATGGAGATTCCTAAACGCTTGTAGCGCTCAGGTGTAAATTTTAATTGTGATTTGTGATGTATGTGGGTTGTTGCAAGAGTGCATAGCATAGCTTCACAACGTGCACTAACTCACAAATCTCTACACCGCAGCGCGTCTGCACATCTATAATAATATGTTAAACGAAAACAAACAATATCCGCTTTTCAATATTGATTGGGTAGTATTCACACTCTACCTCACATTGTTGGTGTGTGGTTGGTTCAGTATATGTGGAGCCACCCACGAGTTAGGCGACACTAACTTTTTTGAATGGGGAGTGAGAACAGGCAAACAAATCGTTTGGATAGGTTGTGCCTTAGCTTTAGGCTTTGTCATCATGATGACCTCCGATCGCTATTACGACACCTTAGCAGGTTTCTTTTATTGGGCCATGATGTTAGTGCTACTCATCACCCCATTCGTAGCCAAGGACATAAAAGGTTCAAGGTCGTGGGTGAGTTTAGGCTTCTGCAACATTCAACCTGCTGAGTTTGCCAAGTGTGCCACCGCGTTAGCTGTGGCCAAACTCATTGATGAGTATGGCTTTACGCTTGACAAAATGCATAATTTCATGAAGGCCGCAGCCCTTGTGTTGCTACCCATGGCACTTATCGTCATGCAACGCGAAACGGGTTCAGCCCTTGTCTACTTAGCCTTTTTCCTTATGTTCTATCGCGAGGGTATGCCGGGTTGCATACTATTTACAGCTGTAGCAGCAGTCATCTACTTTGTGGTGGGCATACGTTTTGGCATAGTAGAGTTGCCTGGCACCTATGCCTCAATCGGCGAATTTGTAGTGTTAACACTCATTTGGATATTCACCATGGGCATGTTGCGCGTGTACGACAAACACAACAAGGCATTCGGACTCTTTCTGCTCATAGGTTCAGTGAGCATTATTCTATCTCTTCTTGTGTCCGAGTTTATCATCCCCTTTGACATATCGTGGGTATTGTTAGCATTATGCATATTCATGGCAGCCTATTTAGCATGGCAGTCAATAGGGCAACGTGCCAACACCTGTATGCTCATAGCCGTGTTCACATTAGGCAGCACTGCCTTTCTCTACACAGCCGACTTTGCGTTAAACAAAGTGCTTGAACCCCATCAGCGAGTACGCATTCAAGTACTATTAGGTATGAATGAGGACAATCGTGATGCAGGCTATAATGTCAATCAAAGTAAAATAGCCATCGGTTCAGGCGGACTTGAAGGTAAAGGATTTATGAATGGCACACAAACCAAGTTGAAGTATGTGCCCGAACAAGACACCGACTTTATCTTCTGCACCGTAGGTGAGGAACAAGGATTTTTAGGCTCAGCAGGAGTCTTGCTTTTGTTCCTCTGCATGATACTACGGCTTATATATTTAAGTGAGCGCCAAGTGAGTACCTTTGCGCGTGTTTATGGCTATTCAGTTACAAGCATATTGCTCTTTCATGTTTTTATCAATGTAGGCATGGTTATGGGCGTAACCCCAGTCATAGGCATACCACTCCCATTCTTTAG